>BDTA01000123.1 GCA_002897935.1 bacterium BMS3Abin08 | reverse complement strand
GGCTTGAAAACAGATTGCCTGCCGAAATATCCGGTGGCCAGAAGCAAAGGGTCGCCCTTGCAAGGGCTCTGATGAGAAAGCCTGAGGCCCTACTACTGGACGAACTCTTCTCTGCCCTTGATAACCCAATACGTCTTGAGATGAGAAGTCTCCTGAATGATATAAGGAGGGAATTCAATATTCCGGTTATCCTTGTCACTCACGATATTATAGAGGCATATACGATGGCTGACGGGATAATCGTTTATGCAGGCGGCAGGGTAAAGCAGGTGGGTTCACCCAATGAGGTCTTTGGCGCTCCTGCAGGCCCTGATGTGGAGATGCTCGTTAATACGGCAGGGACTGCGAGTATTCCGCCCGGTACGGATTTGCATCTGAATTGAAAGACGATACACGTCTTATCGCAAAACCTGGCTTGACATTCATAAAGTCTTTATGATATCTTGTTGAACAACACGGGTTTTTTCTTATTTCTTGATTTCTTAAAATAAGCCATGAAGGCTTGAAAAGACCGCGAAGGTTAACAACTTTCGTGGTCTTTTTCTTTCTTAAAGGGAAAAGGCCCTCGGAAGCATCCATAATTTCTAACATGAAAAGGCCATGAAGGCTCATCACCATGAAGGTGGGCTTTCATGGCCTTTTTTTTACCCCGAATGCTTTGGGGAGAGGCAGGGAACCAAAAGTAGGAAGGAGGTGACAAAAGGCGCATCAGAAAAAAAGTCGACTTGCAAATGAGTCGATAGCAATCAATATTTACAAGGAGGTGGGGATGAGGAAGGGATTTATACTTGCTGTAATATTTACATTTTTTCTACTAACAGGCACTTCTTACGCTTCTGACGTGGATTCACTTATGGACCTGCTATTGAAGAAGGGCATCATCACACAGAAAGAGCATAAGGAACTCAAGGCAGAGATCAGGGAAGAAGTGAAAAAAGAGGGTAAAAAAGTTACAGGGGAAGGCAGTTATGCTACAAAACGGTCTGACAGGATCTCAATCGGAGGGGCTGTTGCAGGTGAATATCGCTGGGTGAAGCACAGCAATATGACAACCAAGGATAGCGACTCCACATCCGACCTTTATCTCAGGACGGTTGAACTCTCACTGGAGGCAGAGCTTGCCGACTGGATTACGACAGCCATAACAGTCAACTCTGAATGGATAGGCGATGACGTAACCCCGGGGGATGAGAAACTCACTGTTGATGAGGCAGCCATTACACTACGGAAAGAGGGTGTTCCTCTTTATCTGATTGCAGGTAAAAGGACACAGCCCTTTGGTGTATTTGAGAGCCACCTCGTCACAGACCCTATGACCCAGGATGCTTATGAGACGAAGAGGACCGGGGTAACGCTCGGATACCAAAGGCCGTTTATGGATCTTGATGCCTCGGTCACGGTCTACAAGGGTGAGGAGATGATGACACACCTCTTTGAATCAGGTCTCTTTGACTCAGACTCTATCTCAAGGGTCTCCGACCCTGCAGGGTATGATGTGGGCTCTTATATCCTGAACGTATCCATCACGCCCATAGCTGAGCATCTGCGTCTCTCCGCAGCTTATCTCTCCGAGCCCGGCAACGGGAAGAGGAACAACACCCTCTCCCTGTCAGCCACTTACAACTGCCTGTTCATCGACGGCCTCAGCATTGATGCAGAGTACATAACAGCCCTTCAGAGGGAGGAGTACCGGGACGCAACAGTACTTGCTGACAATTACAAGGAAAGGGTTCTCTCTCTCGGAGCAGCCTATAGGGTGACCGAACCTGTTGAAGTGGCCCTGAGGTATGAGCACTTTGATGATGACGGCCTTGCTAAAGAGACGGGCGCCTGGTCGGTGGAAAACCGGTACAGTATCGGAGGTACATACACATTTTATGAAAACGAGGATCTGTGTGTATCATCCTATCTCGCCCTTGAGTACCGCAAGACAGACTATCGCTTATCAGAAGCGGTTAAGGCCTCGATGGGCGACGATAACAGCGAACTATATATGAGACTTGGTATGGAGTTCTAAACTGTGAGAGAAAGAGATTTTCAAACATCAAAACAAGGAGGAATCATTATGATGAGAGGACTATTTAAGACATTACTGGTAACACTAATCCTGTTAATTTCGGCATCCATGGCATGGGCACACTTTGGTGTTATCATACCATCTGACGACATAGTCTCAAAGAAGGACAAAAAGAAGATTAACCTACAGATAGAGTTCATGCACCCATTTGAAGGACAGTATATGGAGATGGCAAGGCCAAAGGCATTCGGTGTCATGGTAAACGGGAAAAAGCATAACCTCCTCTCCACACTTAAAAGGAGGAAAGTAAAGGGATTTTCTACATGGGGGGCAGCTTACAGGATCAAGAGGCCGGGAGATTATGTATTTTATGTCGAGCCTGCCCCATACTGGGAGCCTGCAGAAGAGACCTTTATAATCCATTATGCCAAGGTTATAGTGGATGCACTTGAGTTAGAAAAAGGATGGGACGCCGAGGTAGGGCTCAAAACAGAGATAGTACCACTGACAAGGCCTTACGGCCTCTGGGCAGGTAATGTATTTCAGGGTATCGTGAAGGTCAATGGCAAGCCTGTACCCCATGCAGAGGTAGAGGTTGAATACTACAATGAGGGTGGAAAGATAAAGCCACCTGCTGAACCCTATATAACCCAGGTCATAAAGGCTGACAAAAACGGTGTATTTACCTATGCAATGCCAATAGCTGGATGGTGGGGATTTGCTGCCCTCAATACCGCTGACTTCAAGTTAAAACACAAAGGAAAAGAATATCCCGTTGAGATTGGCGCTGTCATCTGGGTGAAAACAAGGAAGATGAGGTAGACATTATGCATATATCAGAGGGAGTTCTGTCGGCACCTGTCCTTGTGACAGGTGCCCTGCTTGCCGCAGGTGGTGTAGCAATAGGACTGAAGAAGATGGATTACGAGAAGATACCGGAGGTGGCAGTCCTTTCGTCTGCCTTCTTTGTTGCCTCACTAATACATGTGCCTATAGGGCCATCAAGTGTTCACCTGATTCTGAACGGGCTTTTGGGAATACTGCTTGGCTGGATGGCATTCCCTTCCATCCTTGTTGCCCTAACACTGCATGCGGTCCTCTTTCAGTTTGGAGGACTCACATCACTCGGCGTCAATACAGTCACAATGGCGACCCCGGGGGTCATAGCCTACTACTTCTTTAACCTGCCGATACGGAAGGGTAATAACATTGTAAGTGCCGTTTCAGGCTTTGCTGCAGGTGTCACCGGCGTTGGCATTGGAGCCATCCTTGTTGCCATAGCTCTCATAAGCACAGGAGAGAGCTTCCTTGGCGTGGCAAAACTCATAGTAGTCGCGCATATACCGGTAATGGTAATTGAGGGCATTATCACGGCCTTTTGTGTTATATTTTTGAAAAAAGTAAAACCGGAAATACTGGAGGTGGGGAAGTGAAAAGATTCAAGATTCAAAATTCAGGGTTCAAGCTAATCCCGGGTGTTGTTACATTTTTATTCCTGCTTCTTGTGTCTTCGACTGTTTTTGCCCATAAAGTAAGCGTCTATGCCTATGCAGAGGACGGCAAGGTCTTTGCGGAAGGTTATTTTTCTGACGGCACAAGGACCAGGAACTCACTGATTGAGGTTTTTGATGCAAAAACAGGGGAAAAGCTCCTTGAAGGTAAAACTGATAATGATGGAAAGTTCTCCTTTAAGATCCCGAAGTCAACTTCCCTTAAACTTGTCCTCCATGCAAGCATGGGCCACCGGAACGATTATACCCTCGATGAGGATGAGGTAAAGGAGGCAATGGGGATACAAGAGTCAGGAGTTAAAACCCGGAAGACAGAAAGCAAACCACAGTCCACCGCTCCGCTGACTGCCGCTTCAGGAGTGTCCTCTTCTGAAATAGAGGCAATAGTGAGTAAAACCATGGACAGGAAACTCCAGCCGGTGATCCGGATGCTTGTTAAGCTGCAGGAGAACAGTGAAAAACCAGGGATTACAGAGATATTAGGTGGCATAGGGTACATTATAGGACTTATGGGGATTGTAATGTATTTTAAAAGCAGGAGGTAATTCAGGACGCAGATCTTCGCAGATATACGCAGATAACATTCAAAATGTTACGAGACCCTGAAACAAGTTTCCCGTACTTGATACGGGATGACAATTTATGGTTTGTGTGCAGACTCTTAAAATAAAAATCCTGATAATCTGCGTTTATCTGCGTCCAAAATAGACATTAAATGCATCTTGAAGAATTCGCAGAAGGCAACTCATTTTTACACAGGCTCGACCCGAGGGTAAAGTTCCTGACCATAATACCCTATATCCTCGTCATTGCCATTATGCATGGACAAAAGGGGCCACTTGCAGCTCTGGCCTTCTCAACCCTGTTGGTAGCCCTCGCAAGGCTCGACATGAAAAAACTCATCAACAGGCTTGTTGTCGTAAATGTGTTTGTATTTTTACTGTGGGCCTTTATCCCCTTCAGTTATCCTGGAGAGACGGTCTTTCATATAGGTCCCCTGACAGCTACCCGGGAGGGCATGCTCTATACCCTTTCCATTACATTGAAGACCAACGCCATAGTGCTTGCAACGATAGCCATCCTTGGCACTTCGGAAATCTTCTCACTTGCCCATGCACTTGTTCACCTGAAGGTGCCTGATAAGCTTGTTCCTTTGTTTTTTTTCTTTTACCGGTATATAAGCGTCTTGCACGGGGAATACGGAAGATTAAGAAATGCCATGATAATACGCTGTTTCAGGGCAGGCACGAATATGCATACATACAGGACATATGCTTATCTTGTAGGAATGCTGATTGTTAAGAGCTATGAACGATCTCAGAGGATTTACCAGGCAATGCTTTGCAGGGGCTTTAAGGGCAGGTTTCCTGTAATGACCCATTTCAGGCTCAGGAAAGGAGATGTGGTATTCGGTTTGTCGATGGCTGCGGTAACGGTTTTGTTGGTGATTATTTAGAATCTGTTTATAAATTGCCATTTTTTATTTTTGTCATGCCCGAAGTCTGTAATCGGATATCCGGGACTTATTGAAAAGAATAGATCCGGCTTAAGGACTGCCGGAATGACAGATAGAGAAACTTACTTTATATACGAACCCTTTTCAGACCTGAATTGAATGGTTAGGGAGTTCAGGGTGTATTGAACGATTCTTGATAGGATGATCCAGAAATAGATTGAATTTATTGACCAGAATTACCACCACCCTACCCGTCAAGGGAAAGGAAACCGGTAAACAGTTCCCCACTGATGGGAGCAAGCTCCATATGCTCCCCTCCCTAAGGGGAGGGGTAAGAGGCGGGGGATAGGAATCATTAAAGTTTTAGGTTGAAATTAAAACAGTGAGGAAATTTTGATAGAACTACAGGATCTAAGCTTTACTTACCCTTACGGAAAGAGCGTATTTAATGACTTGAATTTCTCTCTAAAGAGGGGGAAACGGATTGGGCTGGTTGGTCCCAACGGAGCTGGAAAAACCACATTGTTCCATCTTATTGTGGGGTTATTAAAACCTGACTCCGGAGAGGTAAGGATATTAGGAAAGAGACGAAAAGACGAAGAGGACTTCATCGAGGTCAGGCAGAGGATAGGCTTACTGTTTCAGGACTCTGATGACCAGCTCTTCAGCCCGACTGTTGAAGAAGATATAGCCTTTGGTCCATTGAACCTTGGTAAAACCCATGAACAAGCGAGACTTGTTGTACAGAAAACATGCGAGATTCTTGGCCTTAAAGGATTTGAAAAAAAAGTCACTTACCGACTCTCCGGCGGAGAGAAGAGGCTTGTTGCCCTTGCTACTGTTGTGGCAATGGACCCTGAATGTTTTCTGCTTGATGAACCAACTGCAGGGCTTGACGAGGCAACAAGGGGGAGATTTTTAAAGTACCTGAAAGGGCATGCAGACACTTATATAATTATATCCCATGACCGGGAACTATTAAAGGAAGCAACTGATAAGCTGTACCGTCTGAACGACGGCAAAATCACCCCGGTTTAAAACATGAAAAAATGTGGCAAGCTCTCCGACCAAAGGTCGGGGCTTTCGGCAAGGTGCATTGTAAATCACGGATTTGCATCTAAATTAACTCGTCATGCTGAAATAGACAGACACATACGGGGAGCTTCACTTCATATTGATTAACGCCCGAATCAGTGCTTTCATTTCATCCGTGTCCCATTCTCTATAACCGGATGCAATCCCGATTAAATTTCCCCTGGCATCGATCAGGAACTGCATCGGGTGAGACCGGACGCCATATAGGGCGGTCACTTGACCATCCTCATCCGATAAGACCGGAAAAGAGAGTCCCTTACTGCTAAAAAACCTCTGAACAACCTCCCTCTTCTCTTTTACATTTATGGCCAGAAGGGCAAAGGGCGCCCCTTTGAAATGCTGGTACAGGTTTTCCAGGGAAGGCAACTCCTTCCTGCACCAGCCTCACCACGTGGTCCAGAAGCTGATGAGGACTACCTTTCCACGATATTGGCTAAGCTGAACACTCCTGCCATCCAATGAGAGCAAGTCGAAATCAGGGGCCTTCCGAAAGTCGGCAGAGGGAAAGATATTTGCCGCCTTCATAAGGCCGGAAACGTTGACGACTGTTGCCACTTTGGAAGCAAAGGCGTTTTCCGGCCTTCCGGTCCAATCCTTCAGCCCTGCATATATACCTGCGAGAAGGAGAAGGAGGCCAATAGTGATATAGAGTAGTTTCCTGCTCATTCCAAAACCCTTTCTTTATAGAAAATTTAAAATTATTTTGACAGGATTTACAAGATTTCCAATTGACCCCTTCATGTTTTGGGTTTATCTACATATCCTGTATCCTGTCTAATTTCAAGTCCTAATGCACGTGCCTTACACTCATAGGCAGACCCAGCATATAAATACTGGTAAGCACAACAATCAGTGCGTAAAGGGACATCACAACGACCGTCTTATACGCCTGTTTCAAGGGCCAACGAAAACGTCTGAGCTTGCGATACATTACAAACATTGTAAAGCCGAGACCTCCTACTATTATGCTCATCTGGATGAAGAAGATCGGTTCCAACCCCAACAAAGGCGGTGGGTTCCAGTTGAGAAACAGGGATGTTCCGATACCAATACCCTGGAGGAAACGTACAGTGGCAGGAACCACAATAGGCCCTTCAATAAAAAGATGCTGGATATTGTGCGCAAGATGAAGGGCTATTCCCATTGGAATAAAAAGAAACGCAAACTCTGTAAACAGCCCCTGGGTCCGGAACTGCTCCTTCCCCAGCCATAACTTCAGGATGTAGCAGATGAGATAAAAAATCCCTACAGGCAGTAAAACGACAAAGAAAAAGATGATCGAATAGAGCAATGCGGGTGAGCTGATCCCTGTCCAGATACCCAGTGTAGCTTTTAGAGGCCGCCAGGAAGAGGTCATGGCAAGGGTCTCTACAATAACCACTCCCAGCAGAAATAAGGATGCCAGGGCTTCCGAGCATGATTTATGAAGGCTGTCATAGATATCTTTGCCGAACGTCCTGAGGCGAAGACTCAGATTACGGCTGGGACAGGCTGGTTGACACTTCATGCAGAAATTGCAGTACACGTTGTTATCCATTTGGTAGGGAGATTCCAGCATGGGGCATGCATCCCTGCATGTCTTTTCCCCGTGAGCGGTACAGCGGTCTTCCTTGGCGGCACGCAGCTCGATTGGTGAGACCATCGAATATATCCCTATAACAGCCCCGATAGGACAGATATGGCGGCAGAAGGAGCGTCGCTGATAGATCATACTGAAGATCACGGCTGCTATCAGGATGGAAACGATCACAACAGCGGTAATCACTGGCTTACTGGAAAAGGCCGTAATGGCAAAAGCCCATGTCAGGAGTACAAAGGCAAGGGTCTGAAATCCCATATTCTGCAGCCGGCGCGGTAGTTTCCGGTTCAGGGAGATGAACTTCTGAGACAGGTCTCCCAGGGCTGCAAAGGGGCACATCATGCACCATAAACGCCCTGCAATAATAAAACTGAAGATGAGAAGGCTCCACCAGAGGGTCCATGTAAATACTGTAGCTATGTTCCTTCGTCCGTCCTGAATATCGAAGAAACCGAGATAGATAATTAGCAGGAAAACGGCAAGGGTAGGAATAATGAAGATATACCTGAAATACTTATAGGTGACAAGGCGCCTAAACCATTTTATTTTCAGGAGGTCTCTTCCCCCTGCAGCCTGCTTTATCCGATCAGGAGGGGAGGACCTGAAACGGATCATTATGATCCCTGCTCCAAAAAGGCTCAGGATAACCGAAAGCCAACTGATAAAACGGGTTTTCGAAGCCCGCTTATTAAAATCCTGTATAGATGCCCCTGCATAATGGAAGTGGTTATTATCCTTGGCCGGATCAAATCCCGAGACATAGCTTGCAAGTACAGGCCTTACAGGGTTGCCGTAGATATCCCTGTCAGCCGGTGAGCCGATGCGTATAGTCTCCTCGTTGCTTGCCCAGACATCCGTATGTTCCTTGTTATTCCTGGAATGGTCGTGATTGGCATGAGCCTTATTCAGGGTGAAGATCCCGTAATGATCCAGCGTATTACCCACGAGGAGGAGCATATTATAGGCCTTTCCTTCCTCGAATGCCACGTCCTCAGGGTCATTGGACTTCAGGGGAAAGGCAAATTCATAGGTATAAAAATCCCCCTGATAACTGCCTTTCGACAGGATATGGTCTTTTTTGTCAAATGCGAGATAGAAGCTCTTGTCCTTACGCTGCGTGAAATACCTGTCGCTTATCTCACCGTTTGATTTCATAACCTTGGCATCCCTGTAAGACCCCAGCATACCGAGATTCGGCTCGTCTTTGAACATCAGGGCAACCCAGTAAGGGGTGTCGGTCTTTACGGCGAAATAGATGTTTCCGTCGTCAATCTGTGACCAGACCTCAGCATAGTAGTAGGCTTTCCGGTGTGGCTGCGAAGGTGCGTGAGGTTTATATGTTCCCAGGTAAAAGTACTTATGTCCGGTGTTCTTCCATTCTTCAGGCCCTATTCTGCCGTCTATCTTGATGGAATTACCTGTCCTTCGGGCTATAAAATTTGTGTTATTGGAAATCAGCGTGGGTTGAATAGAGGTTGTCATGGCCTTGAAATCAGACGGATTGTATTTGTAAAGGAGCTGGCCCGGAGCTGCTCCACAGCCATTGGCAAGATAGAGGTTACCTGTCGCGGCATCGACGTCGAGTACAAGCCGATCTACTATGAAATTTACCGGTCCGAGATGGTACTTTCCATTATAATCAGAAAGAGGTTGTGATTGAAACTGATATATGAGTTTCCCATGAACCTTTTCCAGCTTGCGGAATGTCAGAGGCAATGGCGGATCAGACATGGCCTTCTTAAGGAACCCTGTTACAATCGCCTGAGCAAGTGCCGGTGAGATATTCGCCTTGGATTTTTGTATTAAAAGATTCCCCTGATCATCAAACCGGTCGTTTTGGACTACCAGCGCAGGGTCTTCTGAGAGAATGACATCCTTACCCCCGCAGGCATATACCCAACCGGGTTGAGAGAGGAGGACTATCAGAGTCAAAAGCATAATTACCGTGTATCTTTTGTACATTCTATCTTATAATCCAAAGCTATAGATTATGCTACTAACAAAATATGATTAACTCGTAAAAAGTCCATAACTGTCACCCTGAACTCGTTTCAGGGTCTCCTAAGTCATTGATTTTATTAGATGCTGAAACAAGTTCAGCATGACATATTGTGCTATTTCAAACTTTTTACGAAACCATCAAATATGAATAACTTGCAAAAGAAAGGCTCTACGCAGTCAGGTTGCCCGGAGATGTCATCTCCGGTTTTATCGTCTCTGTCCCGGGGCTGTGTGTGATGTTTGACGTATGTTCAGCAGGGGAAGTCCGCCGGTCAATCTCCGAAACAGCAATATACACAACGTCCATGTAAAGTTCGGTTATCGGTTATATAACCCTGTAGCCTACATCCTGAACCGCCTTTTCCATGGCTTCCCTGCCTGTCTTTGAATCGTCATAAATAACCCTTGCAGAACCTATATCAACCTCTGAAGAGCTGACCCCCTCAATACCGTCAATCGCCTTCTTCACCCTCTTAACACAGTGCTGACAGGTCATACCATCGATTTTCAAAGTGATTTCAGCCATTTTGCAACCTCCTTATTTAGATTCTGTTTTAAACTACAGTCATTAGTCATTCCCGTAATCCCGAACGCGTTCGGGAGTCGGGAATCCTTCTCAAAGAACGATTCCGGACAAGCCGGAATGACAAAATAACGAATGCTCCGCCCTATGCGCTTTGAACGATTCCCCGAACGCTTTCGGGGAATGACGGAATAACGGCAACTGTTCGACTTTATACACAGACACTATTTATTCTCTATCAGCTTTATAAGCTTTTCTGCCTTCATTGTTCCACTCACTATACGTCCGTCGTCAAAAATAAGGGTTGGAGTAGCGTTTATTCCGAGTTTCCTCGCAAGCTTTATATTTTCATCCACAGCCTTTGTATCACAGGAAGGTTTGGGTATCTCTTTTTTGGCATAAACATCTTCAAGCAGCTTAATGGCCTTCTCATTGGACTTCTCACAGACAATTGTCTTTGCCTTATCATAGGCCTGAGGATGTAGCTGCCGGATCGGTAACATCTTTAAATAAAAAACGATGTCTTTTCTCTTTTTAATGATCTGCTTCATCTCCGGATGAAGTTTTGCACAGTAGGGTCAATCGGGGTCATCAAAGACTATGACCTTATATTTGGCCCTGGGGTCACCCATAACGAGGGCATCCTCAAGGGGTATCAGAGAGATGTCTATTCTATTTATCTCATTAAACTTCTTTTTTGTCAGATTGATTCTTGTCGCTATATTTATTATGGAACCTGAGACGATATTCTTTTTTGCAGAATCGATATAGAGTATAAACTTTTTACCTCTGCTCTCCATGGTGACTTCCCACAACCCCTCTACAGGAGCCGGCCCTACAGAGAGTATTTTAACATCAGGAATGACTCCTTTCAGCACCTCTCTCGCTCCTTCTTCTGTCAGGACCTCTTTGTTTGCGCCAAAAGCACTATTCCGGATGCCCTGAAGCATGAATATCGAGGCTAAAAGTAAAACAACTACCGATTTAAGTCCCATCTTCTTAAACATATTCTCACCTCAGTATCATAATTTTCCATCATGATACTATTAAAAAATGAATAAATTATGAAGAATGTTATAAGGGTAAGGTGATGATAATTTGCTTTTTGAAGCATGTTTAAGTGTCAGCGTCGGCACAAGAGTTGTAAAACTTCAATAATTCTCCTGAGAATCCCGGCTCTTTTGCGTTTAAAAGCTTTCGCAGCCAGGAATGTCAAAAGTTTATATGAATTCATAAACACTGCCACCCCGAACTTGGTTCGGGATGGCAGAACCATATTTATTCATGCATTCTGTAGTACCATTCGATGGAAAACCAATCTGTATTTGGCCCTTACGAGGATGCCGGCTGAATGCCCGGACCTTTGGTCGGGGAGCTTCACTTCAAGGATTTAATATACTCTATCAAAGCCTTTGCATCGGCATCGCTAACACCAAGATGCGGCATGGCACTGTAACCCTTGACAACTTCTGTCTCGGGTTTTGCAATGCACCGAAGAAGATAGGCATCGTCAGCCGTTACCGTTGTCCCATTCGTTAGTTCGACACGGGACCCCACAAGACCCACCAGAGGAGGTGCATCACCAGGAATACCTTCGCCATTTCGGCCATGACACTCGCTGCACAGACTATCGTAAAGCTTCTTTCCTTTTTCTATTAACACCGTGGACGCTGCTGCCGGTGCGAGGGTGGCATCCTGTTTTTTTACCGGCTCCTGTGTGCATCCTGCTACTATCAGACCCACCAAACCCAACCCCACAAGCAGGACCGGCAGTTGATATGAACCTGTTTTTTTGAATATACTCAGCATATGTTAAGCCTCCTTTCCCGACTGTTTAAAATCCCAACAGTGCATTTAATATTAGTGCATTGTTGTCGGAAGCATTACGTCCATTGCCGTCGTAGTTCTTACTGGAACCGTTGAACTTGAAGTATGCGGTGTATTGTAATGACAGGCGTACATTTTCCCAGGGCAGATAATCCGCCTGAATAGTTATACCATTGGTGTCCGGTTTGCTATCGGGTTTAAATCCATCCGGGTCGATCTCATTATAGAAATCACTTTGATCACCCCGCACCAATACCAGGCCTGCGCCCAGCCCATATCGGTGTTGATAGAACCAGTTGGCATCCATGTTGACGAAATGCGTTGTCAGAGAGGAGCTGGTACCTTCAATATCGCTGCGCTTCTCGCGGACATAGCGGGCGTGAAAGGTATAGACCGAGTTGCCCTTATAGATTTGGTACTGGCTGTCAAGCCCCGTGTCAAGTACATGCTGGTTATCACCCGTGGTAAAGGAACCGGGATGATATTTAGAGTAAAATCCGAAGGTACCGATCTCGAGGTTGTCGATAGGCGTCCAGGCAAATCTCCAGTAAGGAGCCGCACCCCTGATTGCATCACCTGTAGCGGGCGTATTACCCAGCTTGGCGGACTGGTAGATACCCAGATACCCATACAGTTTATTGTTCCAATAGTCATAGGCTCCGATGCCGAGCACATTGGTCATGACGTCATCACTGGCAAGGAACGGCATTAACGGATCAACCCCGGTTGAGTTCTCGACATACGGCCACCCGTAGCCCGGTGTGCTGTTCCAGAGATCTTCAAATGTCGGACCGTTATTAAAATCGATACCCCATACGTGGTCGCCTGTTGTGCCCGTATAACGTATATCACTCATGTCCATGCTTATGTCGCCGCCTGAATCATAAGTAAGCTGCAGGAATGTCCCCAGATGAGGGGTAATCCGGCCGGCGTAGTAAACGCCAAACTCCTTGGGAAAGTTTGCGTTTGTCTTATCCTGCCCCGGCAGTGCTTTGGATATGTAACTCTCATCAGCCTGAACGATTAACGATAAATTCGGGATCTTGTTGATCGACATTCCCGGCATGGTCTGGGAAGGCTCAATCTCAACCTGAGAGAGGTTTGTCGACGTGTATCCGCTGAGCTTGAACTGGCGACCGAACGCTGTAAGCCCGGGATAGGATGTGTGACAGGCCGAGCAGGCAACGCCTGTCTGGCGGCTGAAGCTGGGAACGGCAAAGGCCGATCCGGAGCTGAGAAGCACAATGGCAATGCCGAACACCCACAGTGCTGAAAATAGTGTACGTTTCATGATAAGTCCTCCTGTTGTTTTTTTCTACAAATTTTTCAGGACTCCACTTAACAACTCACTCATACTTTATTCAGGCATTCTGAATCGTCATTTCTACAAAGGTCTCAACCTTCACACTTACCCCATCACAAAACGGGTTTCCATGAAAGGTTGCTTCGACAAGAGAGGGGAGAATTGCAAAATCCCCACCTCCTTTCTCTTAATTTTCCTTCTCCCTTGCTTTCTTATACCCCATATTTATACCATACCCCCCCATGGTATATCAAGAATAAAAAAATAAACTCCAAATCTTCAATCTTTCACCATGCTTTTTAAGTTCAAGTAGGAATATTGCGAAACTGAAAAGCCCCGATCTTTCACTAAACCCCTCAGTACACCACTCCTTAAAATTCCTCCGGGCATTGAATACTTGAAAGCAATCCATGAATGAGGCAATCATCACCGTAATGATGGTGATGATCCATGTGCCACCTAAGGTCGTTTGACTACCCTCCACCCTCTTGCAGGTGACCTTGCTGAAAAAGCCTTAAATGCGATCCCTCAGCCGGATTGTGCCAGGACAGGTAGAGTCTGTGTATAAAGTCAGTCTCTCTATCTGTCATTCCGGCAGTCCTTAAGCCGGAATCTATTCTTTTCAATAAGTTCTGGATATCCCGAAAGCGTTCGGGACATGACAAAAATAAAAAATGGCACTTTACACACAGAAACTACTTGGTGTCTGTGTGTAAAGTGGAACAGCTGTCGTTTTTCCGTCATTCCCCGAAAGCGTTCAGGGAATCGTTCAAAGCGCATAGGGCATAGCGGTCCTTTTTCTGTCATTCCGGCTTGTCCGGAATCGTTCTTCAAGTAAGAATTTTCGACTCCCGGAAGCGTTCGGAAATGATTAATAACGGTATTTTATACACAGACTCTAAGTGGTTTTTCTAAACTTTGTAACTAAATCCACAATCTCTTCAATCTTTTTTTGTTTTTCAACCTCTGAATCGCCTTTTAGGGCGTGGGTAACACAACCCTCAAGATGTTTTCGTAATATCTCACTCTCAACCCGTAATATAGCCCCGATGACGGAATGTAATTGCGTCAGAATGTCCACACAATATCTCTTTTCCTCGATCATCTTTTGCACCCCGCGTATCTGCCCCTCGATTCTCCTCAGGAAAACCAATTGTTCTTCATGGGTTGTAAGCTGCTTCATCTCTTTATTATCTCTTTTTTTCATAAACCTCTTATTCCTCCCACTCCTCAGTTTTACTTTTTATTTAGAATCCGTGTATAAACTTAATTTTCCCATCCGGCGGTCCGGCAGTATTTAAGCTGCAATCCAGTGTTTTCAATGCCGTCCGGATGCCCCGAACGCTGTCGTGGCATGACGACAAAAAACAATTTATGGTCAGACCCTATCAGGTTATAAATACCATACCCACCCTACACTATGTCAAGAATATGAAGGCACTTCAGGGACTTTGTTGCATACTATGCATAACTATTGTCAGGCAGGGAAAAAAGGGATAGAAGAGTCAAAGAACTAAAAGGGGGCAGCCACCGGAATAAAGTAAGCCAAACCCGTGCATTAATTGCCTATAGGAGTGCAGGAGAATTGGGTTTGTCTGCTGCTGAAATAGCTGGACGCTTAGGGATAGCTACGTCCACTGTCACACGTGCAATTGCGCGGGGCAAGGCACTAAATAATGCATAAGTTATGCATAGTGTGCAACAATGTCTCCAAAAACCTGCAAGATGCAGAAAGAAATGAGAATTATGCTTTCCTTGAGTTTGTCAAGTGTTGTCCCAGTGAAATATAGCCTCCGCCAATGCCGTGTTTTCCAAAGGATGAAAATGTCTGCCTTCGATGGTTTTCCAGGTAACATTGGATAAAACTTCCCGTAGTTTTTCCCCTACGGATACAGGTTGAAATTGATCATTTTTTGCCCAGAACACCAATGCCGGTTGCTCAAACGTGCATAGTTTCTGAGAAGCCCTTTGGGTACATTCATTGTCCATCGCTCTCAGGAATATCACAAAGTGTTCAGTCCGCTCATCTGTACCTGCCAACCCTTGCTTAAGGTCGTCTAAGAGTTCATTAGTTATCATGGACGTGGCGACAACGCCGGCAGGCGATTCTACCCTCCATGATAGTTTTATTTTGCCCAATTGAGTGATTCCTTAAATCTTAAATTTTGCACTTAAAAACCCCTATAGATTCCCGCTTCCTCGGGAATGACACTCTCACCTTTTCTTCTTCTCTACAGCCTTGAGCATTTCATTAACTATGATTCTCTCTTCCTGCCTGAGCCTCTGGAGTATGGATTCGTCTTTTTCCTCAAGGTATCTCACCAGTACATAGAAAGGTGAAAGCGCCTCTCTCAGGGTCTTATATTCAGAGCCGTCAATCTCCTCAAGCGCCCTTTTAAGCGCATCAATCCTGCCCTTTTTCACAATCTCCTTGAACGTAGATACAAATACATCAAATACCTCATCCTCTCCCCCGGCCTTTGAGATGCACTTCATTGCCTCCTTCAGATGATTAATTGCCACAGTATCTCTTCCCCTTAATGAGGCATTGGTATACTGTTTCAGATATACTTCTAAAAGGTTTCTCCATGGTGGGAGTTCGTTGGGCTTTAATTCAATAGCCTTTTTGAGAGACTTAATCGCCATCTTGTATTTACCAGTTGCATGATAAACTACTCCAAGGTTATTCCATGCCTCAAGGTAGTCAGGTCTGAGTTCAATTGCCTTTTTGTATGCCTCTGCTGCCTCCTCATATCTGTCAAGGTTGCTGTAGATAACTCCAAGGTTATACCATATCACATGGTAGTCAGGCCTCAGTTTAATCGACTTCTTGAATGCCTCTGCTGCTTCCTCATATCTGCCAAGTTCTCCATAGGTAAGTCCAAGGAAACCCAAAGTCTTAGCATTATCAGGGTCTTTTTCAATCTTTTCCTTAAGAACATGCAGGGCGAGTTCAGGCTTACCTTTTTTAATCATCAAAAGTTCCTCGACTTCCCCTCTGTATTCAGCAGTTGCCTCTTTAAGGTACCAGAGCCTGTCAAGCTCCTTCTGAAAGCCCTCGGGAGAAGTCCGAAGACAGTCCTTCATCCTGGAAAGAGTCGTGTCAATATATGTATGAAGTTCCTCCCTGGAAAACCATATCTCAAGGGACCTTATGATAAACCGGAGTCTCTTTCTTCCCGCCTCAACCCTCATCTGCCTCCAGAGGCTGAAGAGCCTCTCCCTCACATCGTAGAGCACCCCTTTTCTTTTTCTGCCCGTCACCTTCTGCAGACACCCCATCTCCTCAAGCCTCTTAATCTGGGCATTGACCTGATTGACGGGAATCAGGCAGACCCGGGCTACTTCAGTAGGGGTTAAAAGTTCCTCTGCCTGTGAAATCACATCAATAATCTCCCTCTGCTGGGGAGAAAGGTCTTTCATGCGCTCCCTGAAGTAAGGAGACATCTCGTCAAGCATCTTCTGGAAGGCTTCCTCAACAGAACTTACGTCCACCTCCGCCATTATGTGATAGAGGCTGAGTATCAGCCTCGGATTACCGCCTGCGAGTTCGTATATCGTTCTCAACTTGTCCTCTCTTTTTTCTATAACCCTTAACAGGTCTTCCCGCCCTTCCATTTCAGTAAAATGCTTGAGTAGTGTCTTTGTCTCTTCAAAGCTTATGTCGTGAAGCCATATCGTCTCGAAAAAGTTATAAAAAGGTTTTTCATGATTTATAATTGCCTGAAACAGGGTGGGCGCACTACCGATGAGAAGAACACTTTGAGAGGTCATCAATATATCCCTCAGGAGAGATTGGTCTTCATCAGTGAAAGACTCAACAATATCGTTAAAGTTATCGACAAGTAGTAATAGAATGCGACCGGTTTTTTGCCTGAATGTCCTGATGAATGTTATAAGTAGTTCCCTGTCATGTTCCGCTATCGGAGCAGAAATCCTCAGAGACTCCGGAAGTTCTATATCCTGTGCCTCTGTCCGTAGGTATTTAAGTGTCAGGAGAAAGAACTTGAAAACACCTGTCACATACTCTTCCTCTGAAAATATCACAGGGACAAATTTATCCCTGTGTTTCCCGATACCCATCACGTCAATCTCGCCCTTTAGTGAGTGATAGATTATTCTCAGCAGGTGTGTCTTGCCTATGCCTTTTGGCCCTATCAGAAGGGCATGGGAAAGACTCCCGCCACCTGCGGCATTTCTTAAAATCCTCTCAATGGTCTTTAACTCATCGGTTCTTCCCACAAGGGTTGCCTTTAGGGTCTCAGGGTCATGAAGTGCCGGTGTGTATTTGTATAATCCCGCCATCTTATTCCTCCACAAGGTCGTAGTATCTTAACCACCAGTCACGAAGGATATTGGTGGTAAAGCTGTAAGAGTCCTTCTCTGTGTCGTAGGAGACATAAAAGTCGTTTTCAATATCCGTCATCAGATAGGAAAATATCTCTTCTTTCATCTTCCCCTCACATGCCTGTTTGAATAGTCTGAAAAGGTCCTTCTTTTTTATCTCACCCTGCCTTGCCACTTCCAGAATAAGCCTTTTTGCAACCCTTTCCTTTTCCTCATCATAATACTCACTGAGTCTTGTAAAGTAGTGCTCAAAGTAGGTTCTGCTTGCAGGCCCAAGAGCCCCATTGTAGTATGCCCTCTCAATCATTTTTTCTGTCAGGGTCTTTCTGCCCTGCCTCCTCATCTCATGAATGCTTTCTTTAAGCACAATCTGAATGAAATAGGGCACAGGAGCACCTATAAGGGCAGTAACCTTATCAATAGCCTTTACCAGGATCTTTTTCAGCCGTCCTTCATTTCTAAGGAGAGCCTTTATATACTCCCTTGCATCTTTTTCTGAAAAAGGACCCACCCTGATAATCTCAAAATCATTTATGACCTTTGTACCGACACCCACCTGCTTAAGGATATGTTCAATGCCGATTGAACCTCCCACAACCCAGCGGAGATTCTGTAGTTCAGGAGACTGCCTGATCTGACTGAACCAGTGAAGAAAATCTCTGACCGTTCTTTTTCCGTGATTTTCCTCAATCCTTTGAATAAGGACAGGCAGTTCATCTACAATAAAGACTATATTTTCGCCGGGTCGGACAAGGGATTTGAGCAACTCCCCACCTTTTTCCTGATAGTTGTCTTTGATCTCTTCTCTGATCTTTACTCTGAACTCAGCAATTTCGACCTCATCAATCCTTGAAGAGGCTTTCTTGAGAAATTTCTTCATACCTTCCTTAGGCCGCACCCGCAGGGTTTCGTTCTGGTGGATACCTGAGAGGAGTGTGGTGATAAAGTCTAAAGGGTCACTTATCCCTTCCGTATCCTGAAAAACCACTACAAAAC
>BDTA01000122.1 GCA_002897935.1 bacterium BMS3Abin08 | reverse complement strand
CCGCAGCATCAAACCTGAACCCGTTTCTTTTAAAAGAAGTGCAATATCCTCCAGGTTTATGATGCTGCTCTGCAATGAATACTTTCATTCCAGCCTTTGCGAGATAACATCCGCAGACAAGTCCGCTTATGCCGGCGCCTATTATTACAACATCATACTCATCTTTATTCTGTTTTTTCACAATTATGACTCTTTAGCATTTAATAAATTATTAACCAGATCAACGGCCTGTTTAATAGTGGTAATATTTGGTATATCCTCATCCCTTACGGATATCTTGAACTTCTTCTCAAGTGCGACGGTAATCTCAATGGCCTTAATGGAATCCACCTCAAGGTCTTCAAAAAAGTTCTTATCAGGTGTTATCTCCTCCTCCTCAAACCCGGATATCTCTGATATGATTGAGACAATCTCTTTCTCCACCTCCACATTTTCAGCCATTCCTTTTTTCTAACCTCCTTAATTTATGTTTACCTGGTTTAGACAGGATAAACAGGATCTTTATTTCGTTTCTTTTCTATATCTCGTCAATCCTGTTTAATAGTTTAACAATTTTCAAGAGTAAAGTCGTTATCTATATTTTGTTTAAACTTATCAGCGTTTATCTGTGTAAATCTGGCGGCTAAATAAATTCTATCTGTTTCTTGTCTGTGGTGAAATTATCAACCCGGCAACTATTCAGAGAGACATATTCGTCAAAATCAACCACTTAAGAGCTTGTTACGCAACACCTTGTTTTGTCACCCTGAACTTGTTTCAGGGTCTCATAACATATTGATTTTTAGAGATTCTGAAATAAATTCAGAATGACACATATCACTTTTTTTCTGTTTGTGCAACAGACTCTTATCCAGTTAAAAACTCTGTATTCATTTGCCAGTTTAATAGTCACTGAATTTCTTCAAAACCAGGGATGCGTTATTGCCTCCAAATGCATATGAGTTGTTAAGGGCGACATTAACGGTATGTCTTCTTGCCTCGTTTGGAACACAGTCAATATCACACTCAGGGTCGGGTGTCTCATAGTTAATGGTCGGCGGAATAATACCATTCTTGATTGCAAGGGCGCAAGTTATGGCCTCAAGGGCTGAAGCAGCACCCATAGTATGGCCAATCATGGATTTGATTGAACTTACAGGTATATTCCTGTAATGATTACCAAAGACCTCCTTAATTGCCGCACATTCCGACCTATCATTTGCAAGAGTACCCGTACCATGCGCACTTATATAATCAATTTCTTTGATGCTAATTCCAGCATCTTCTACGGCTTTCCGCATACAAGCCGATATACCATCTATTGAGGGGTTGGTCATGTGTTTTGCATCACAGCTTAGCCCATATCCTATAATTTCAGCATAAATTGGAACTCCCCTCTTTATGGCATGATTGAGTGATTCAAGAATAAGGATACCTGCCCCCTCTGCCACTATCATGCCTTTTCTGTTTTTGTCGAAGGGCTGACATTTCTCAGGAGCTACAGCTGAAAATTGGTTAAAGCCTGTGAATGCAACTCTTGAAAACGGATCTGCTGCACCCGCAATAACTATATCTGCTCTTTGCAACCTTATTAAATCAAAGCCATATCCTATTGCATAATTACCTGCAGAACATGCCGTAGAAAACATCATACCCTGTCCATGAGTATGATATCTTTTTGCAATGGCAGCAGGGGTGGAATGTGTTGGCACATTCCGGATTAAGTCTAAACTGATATCCGCAATATTTTTTATTATATTTAGTTCATTGATTATCTCAACATTCTGGACAGACCCCAGGGTTGTACCGATGCAAATACCTGTTGACAAACCTGAAAGGGTTTGGATTGAGAAGCCGGAATCCTCAATTGCGAGTTTTGCTGCAACAACCGCAAATTTCGATGACCTGCTTAGCGGAAGGATCTTTTGTTCCTTAATGTATTCCTCTGGCCTGAAATCCTTCACTTCCCCACCCATGTGGGTGAAATGGGCTGTTGTGTCAAAGGATGACACGGGGCTTATGCCTGATCTGCCTTCAATCAGTCCTTGCCAGAATGCATCCTTTCCTATTCCGATCGAGGATACGGCGCCGATGCCTGTTATGACTACCCTGTTATTCATCTATTGGAGTTACTGTCCAGCCGTAGATTTACGCTGATGGCGGCTGATATTTTTCCCATTTGTTATCATAATCTAATCCCATAAATTCCGGTTTTCTGCCAAAACTTAATAATCTCTTTGTTTTTGAGCATATACCTATCATCTGCGTTAATCAGGGGTTAAACAATTACCATCTTTCAAGGATGACCGCTGAGTTATTACCATAAGGGTCGGAAGACAAGACAATGACAGTATTAACTCTTTTCTCTCTCGGGGTGTTGGGAATATAGTCAAGGTCACAGGCGGGGTCCCTTTCGCCATAATTAACGGTGGGTGGCAGGAAGTCTTCATTCAGTGAAGCAACAGCCGCTGACAGTGCCATAGACCCTGAGGCAGAGAATGTCTCTCCCAACATCGACTTGACCGCACTTATCGGTACGCTGTATGCAAGTTCGCCGAATACTGCCTTTATTGCCGCTGTTTCCATTAAGTCAAGACCTCTTGTTGAATTGGCGCCCGAACATATAAAGTCAATATCTGAGACATCCTTCGATGCATCCTTTAATGAAAGTTTAATTGCGTTAATTAGCCCCTTGCCGGAGCCATAATCTTTATCCGCGGATGGGTCAAAAGAATTGGCATAACCTGAGACCTTTGCAAAAATATGTGCACCTCTTTTGAGTGCATGCTCTTTTGACTCCAGGATGAGTATTGCCGCCCCTTCACCGAGGATTGTACCATTTCTGTATGCATCAAATGGACTGCATACAGGTTCTGTCCCGTCCATTCCGGAAAGATAGCCAAGATTATGAAAAAGCATATATGTCTCTTCACAGAGTTCCTCCACACCACCGGAAAGAACCGTTTCCGCCCTTCCCAGCCGTATAAAGTCAGATGCGTAGATCAGTGAATCTATTGAGGCGCAGAAACCTGTGGAGATGGTCGAGTTAAAGCCCTTTATCTTGAACCGGATGGATACCTGGCTTGCCGGTGAGTTTATTACCGTGTTTGGGAAGAATGACGGGTTAACATAGCGGGGACCCTCGATGAGGCCTTCACGGTCAAACTGGGAGATACTGTGCAGGCTTCCGAAGGTTGCTCCAACAGAGACTCCCATTAAGTGGGTGTTTTCATCATTAATTGTGAGCCCGGCGTCGTCTATGGCGAGTTTTGCGGCAGAGCATATAAGGCGGGTACTCCTGTCAAGCGTCCGGAGTCCTTTTTTCCCGAGAAATACAACCGGATCAAAATCACTGATCTCACCTGCAGTGTGAACATTGTATGAAGATGTATCAAACAGGCTTATTTCCCTGAACCCCGTTGTCCCCTTATGTAAGGCATCCCAGAACGGTTCCCTCCCCATACCTATAGGCGAAATAACACCAATCCCCGTGATAACTATACCTCTATCCATAAGCCATCATATACCGAGACCGCCATCAATCTGTATGGTCTGTCCGGTAATATACCCTGCTTCATCACTGACCAGAAAAAGCACGGCTCTTGCAACCTCGTCTGTCCTTCCAAACCTTCCAACCGGTATCCCCTTGATCAGCCCCTCTTTGTATTTATCACTCATCTCTGCCGTCATATCAGTATCTATGAAACCGGGAGCTACAGCGTTCACCCTTATATTATAGGGGGCCACTTCTTTTGCAAGCGCTTTGGTAAACCCTATCACACCTGCCTTTGCCGCTGCGTAGTTGACCTGTCCCGCGACAGGTTTTATCCCGCTAACAGAGGATATGTTTACAATGTTTCCACTTCTCTGTTTCAGGAAGGTGACGATACAGGCACGGGTTGTATTGAAGACCCCTGTCAGGTCCGTATCTATAACGGAAACCCAGTCCTCACGTCCCATCATCATGAGGGTCCTGTCCCTCGTAATCCCGGCGTTGTTTATTAGTATATCAACCCTTCCGAACTTTTCCCGCGTTTTCTCAATCAAGCCTTTTGCGCCTTCAAAATCCCTGACATCGTACTCAAAAAACAGGGTTTCTCCACCCCCGGCGCCTATCTCTATGGAGAGTGCCTCTGCAAGATCATGACTTTTCCGGTAACTGAATACGCAGACAGCTCCTGCCTTGCAAAGGGTCTTTACTATTGAGCGTCCTATCCCCCTTGCTCCTCCCGTGACTATTGCAACCTTATCTGAAAGTAATTTTTCTCCCATATCTATCAGAACAAATAAAGTTACCTCCCGAAGCTCCGGCGAAAGTCATCCGCCTGTCATCCCTGAAATAAATTCAGAACAGACCCGGGATACCGTGCTGAATATACCCCGGTATTGCTTCAGGTACGCTTAAGTCCTTGTTTTTTTAAGATTCCGGATCAAGTTCAGCACAGGATTCAGAATGACGATGCTGACTGTATATGGACGCCGGCTGAAAGCCTGCCCGTACATTAACAGGGTCGCAGGAAGCCTAACCTTTGTGCCCCGTTTACGAGGATGCCGGCTGAATGCTCCGATCTTTGATCGGGGATGAATGCCGGCTATATAAATAAATCAATATTCCTTACTCGGAAGCCCCGACCTTTGGTCGGCGAGCTTCACTCAATACTTGAGTGGCAAGAGATTTTAGAGGCGATAGCGGAACAAACTTAGTACCTGAAAATATTTCAGGCAAGCAAAAGTCGTTCTTCTTACCGCCGGACCGAGGGCCTACTTCGTGATCGTATAGAAAATAATCACTCCACTTTCTTCTCTCATCTTGGTTATAGATGAATCGGGGATATGGGCTTCTGAGAATATCCTCATGAATTCATCCTCCGTCCTCTGAAGGAAGCCGTTCCAGTCGACCAACCAATGGTATTTCTGAGATCTGTATCTCTTTGTGTCTTTGAAGGCAGCGATCAGCTTTCCTCCGGGGTTAAGCAGTCTATAGAGCGCATCAAATATCTTTGCAAGAAAATCACTTTCAATGTAGTCAAAGAAACCGACACTGTAAATTATGTCCTGACGCCCAAAGTCCCTCTCCGTCGTCTCGAAGTCAAACAATCTCAGCGCATTGTATTTTCTGAAATCTAAATGCGGTAGAACGTCTGTGTAATAGAGCCTGTTATGAGCAAAAGAGAGGGCATCCTCGTCATTATCGATACAGAAGATGTTTGCCTTTGAGTCTATTATCTCAGGTGTGATCTCAACGAGTTCCCTGCATGAGCCACAGGCGATATTCAACACATTCGGTTTTATCCTGCCTGTTAACTCTTCCTTAACCAGACCCTGTAATACCTTTATCCTGTTCCTTACACCTACCGCGAGGTTTGATCCGAGCGCAGCCAAGTCAAGATAGTATCCCAGACCACTGGAAAGGGGCATGTTTCTGTAAATTGTCTCCAGTGTCTTGTGGTCCCCTTGGTAGCCCTGCGGCCATGTCCTCGCCCGGTTAAAGATATAGCCTTTCGAGAACAAATGGTCTGTCTTTCTTTGAAATTCCGTCCGCAACTCCTTAATAAAGTCCATATCCCCTTCAGACTGTTCAATTAGCTCCGCCTTGTCAAGAAACTGATCCAGTGCCCTATGAAGCATTACAAGAGTACCCTCCGGTTCGTTATCCCCTGAATTTATTTCATTTTCCAGTTCAGACAGCCTCTCTATGAGTTCATCCGTAGCTCCGTTAATATAGTCAACCCAAGCCTGCTTTTCCTCCCCCTTTTTGAGATAAGCTATCTTGTGTTTCTCAAAATTAAGACCCCTGTCTTCCTCCCTTACAGAAATTTCTCCCATTTTTCTCCTCCATGAGTGAGTTTCTGGTCATTAATAATGACCCGTTGGTACTAAAATTATATGATTAATTCAGATATTTGTCAAACAGCCGAATTGCCTCATCAAGAATCCATCCCGAATGTAACCTGAACTTCATTTAAAATACAGGTTCTCAAGACTTTTCTGTGGCAATTTCCTCTATTTACCCCTGAAGATGGATGTAATTCGGATCAAGGTGATTTAAATGCTGTTATCACCCACCCCATTAATCACCTCCCATCAGGGGAGGGGAGACTTCAGGATACCCCGTCCCGAAATATCGGGACGGCGGTGAGGTTCATTTCAATGTCTTTTAACATAATATTTTCAGGAATCGTTAAATTTGACAGTCTCGTAAAAAATCAGAAATACCCTATTCTGTCATTCTGAATCCCGAATCAAGTTCGGGAAATCTATATAAATCAAGAAGTTATGAGACCCTGAAACAAGTTCAGGGTGACAATCAGGACTTTTTACGAGTGCATCAAATTTGGGCCTGAATATTTAAATTTTCATGCAACTGTGAGTTTTATTTAAGTCATTATAAACTATAAACGGAAGGGCTTCATTCTATGGAGTAGCTCTTTCCAGATATCTTTACAATGCACCTTGCCGAAAGCCCCGACCTTCGGTCGGAGAGCTTGACGGGTAATCATCTTGTCCGGCCCAAAACTCCGGATGGAAAAGCATGTCCCCATACCCTCTGACCGTTGTTTCTCTGTTCACGGGCCCGGTGATCCTGTTGTGTTTAGCAAATAAAAAGTTGTATCATCTTTTAAAAGAGAATTGAGAGCTAATAAGGACATGGTAAAACAGTCGATTTATGATCAGGATCTTAAATAACATAAAGTTTCTGAAGCTTATCAATCTTGCCATTTTCTGTTCCATCCTGATAGCACTTATATTTGCCGTAAGAGGTGTTTTCGATTATCCGGATATTGCGGTTTCAGATCGGGGTGGTATTCAGAAGAACACCGTAAACCAGCCCGGTCAGACAAGGAAGGATATAGGATACTACATGAATATCCTCCGTAAGAATCCTTTTGGCTTTGCTCTTAAGGATTTCAAACCCCCTTCAGCTTCCGGTAAAGAAAAACCGGGGAATATTAAACTCATCGGAACGGTACAGGAGGGAGATGGTGAGGGTTATGCGGTCTTCATGAACGGTGAGGGAAAGCAGGAGTTTTTCAGAAAGGGCGAAAGGGTCTTTTCATTTGGAATGCTGGAGGGTGTTTATCAGGATCATGCATTGGTTATGGGAGGTTCTCCTCATGATTTTCAGCTTATGAGTTTAGAGGAGGTCTCCAGGAAGAGGAGACCCGGAAGCCATCAGCCTTCAGGGGGATTAAGGAGATCAAGACAGGGTAGTTTTATACGAAAGACTTCTGAAGGGGAGTATCTGGTGGACAGGCGGCGGGTTGAAGAGGCGATAAACAACCCTCAGCAATTAATGACGGATGCAAGGTTGCAGCCAATCTTCAAGGGCGGACGGCAGGGCGGGTTTGTCCTGAAAGAGGTAAAGAGAAACGGTCTTTATTACAGCCTCGGTTTGAGAAATAACGACATCCTGTTTAAGATAAACGAATATCCTATTACCAATCCTGAAGCGGCTCTTCAGGCGTTTAACGCACTAAAGGGTGCTGATGAAATAGTGTTGAATATCGAGAGACGGGGGAAGAAAAAAACCTTGAGGTACTATATAAGGTGAAATGGAGGAGATGTGAAGGATTTCTCTTTTTTCAAGGGATTCAGGTTGAGAATAAGCTGTAGGGGTATCTCTTTTCTGATAGCGGTGGTGTTTGTCTCATTAATGGTACTCATTTATGAGCCCTTTGCCTATGGTGAAGAGAGAGTTGTGGATGCTGGAGGGGGTATTCAGGGGAAAGCGGATAGTACAAAGGATGTAACATTCAATTTCGTTGATGTAGAGCTTCCCGTACTTGCAAAATTTGTAAGTGATATTACCGGGAAAAACCTGATGTTTGATGAGAGGCTTAAGGGCAGGATAACCATAATCGCACCTTCCAAGCTGAAGCTCGATGATGCATACAGGCTCTTCACATCGGTGCTGGCGTTCAAGGGTTATGCACTTGTCCCAACAGGGGTGGATGCATACAAGATTGTGCCTTCCTCGGAGGTAAGACAGAAGGGTATAGATGTGGTTTCCGGAAGGATACCCATTGATGATTCATTTATAGTGAGGCTCATACCGCTGAAGCATATTTCTTCCGAGGAGGTCCTTGTATTTTTGAGGCCCATAGTTTCAAGGGATGGTATTATCTCCACTTTCAGATCGGGCAATCTCCTCCTTATTATTGACACGGCAATGAACATAGAAAAGATACTGAAGATTATTGAGAGAATTGACCGCCCCTCTGCGATGGAGGCCCCTGAGATAGTGAACCTTGAGCATGCCCCGGCAGAGGAGGTTGCAAGGATACTCAATGAAGGGATGAAGTCATTTCCCTCCCAGGGTACGGTAAAGATCGCCCGGGCAAAGTATGCTCATGCCGTTGCCGATACAAGGCTTAACGCCGTCGTTCTCTTCGGGAAAAAGAATGCAAGGGAGGCGATGAAGAGGGTCGTCGCGATGCTTGATGTTCCATCACCGGAAGATCAGGGAAGGATCAATGTCTATTTTCTTGAAAATGCCGATGCCGAAGAACTGGCGGATGTCCTCAATGGTGTCATACAGAAGGCATCGACTCAAGGCACGCGTAACCCTAATAAGGCGAGAAAGGCCATCCCCTTTGAGTCTTCAGGTAAGACCACGATAACCCCTGAGAAGTCCTCAAATGCCCTTATAATAGTGTCTTCTCCTTCAGACTATAAGAACATTGTACAGGTGATCAGGAAGCTTGACAGGAGGCGCAGGCAGGTATACGTGGAGGCGATGATTGTGGAGGCCTCCATAGACAGGCTGAGAGAACTTGGTTCCCGCTGGAGGGCCGCAATAACACACAATGGGGAACCTGTTTTTATAAGCGGTGTCGGTATCCTCAATTCGACATCCTTGCAGTCTGTTTTAAGTGGCCTCGCAGGATTTTCCGCCGGTGGACTGGGGAATTTCCTTAACGTTCCTGTTTTTTCAGTCAATTCGGACGGCTCGGTGAACAGCTCTCCAATGACTGTTCCGGGGTTTGCCGCCCTCTTCAGTCTGGATGAGTTTAAGGGTGCCGTGAATGTGCTTTCAACGCCGCAGATACTTACATCCAACAACAAGGAGGCAGAGATAGTGGTAGGGGAAAACGTGCCCTTTATTACAAAGAGAGAGTCAGACCCTTCAAGGAGTTCCTCTGTCTTCAGTACCATCGAGCGTAAGGATGTGGGGATTACTCTGAGAATAACTCCCCAGATAACTGAGGGTGATTATGTGAAGCTGGATATTTATCAGGAGATCTCCTCCGTCAAACACGAATCGAATGCGGATATTCTCATCAGTATCGGCCCTACAACAACCAAACGCTCCACCAATACCTCTGTGATAGTAAAGGATAACCAGACAGTGGTGATTGGGGGGCTTATGCAGGAGAAGGAGGAAGAGACCACGGACAAGGTTCCCATTTTAGGTGATCTCCCTTTGCTCGGCTGGGCATTCAAGACAAAAAGTACCACAAAGAAAAAGACAAACCTGATAGTTTTTCTGACCCCGCATATTATAAGGGATGCAGAGGCGCTGAAGAAGATAACCGACAGTAAAAGAGACACCTTCAGAGGTTCTTCCAGAAAGGGTGAGATTGATTTGAAATCCGGGAAAAATACCACGGGTTATGTTGAAGGACAACTGATTATAAGGTTCAGAGATTATTTGACAAGGGAGGATGTTGAAGAGATTGTCCGGGCTCATGGGGCAAGAATCATCAAGTATCTTGACGGCCTCGGTTTATATCTCATCGGTATTCAGGAAGGGGAGAGCCTTAAGGAAGCAATGGATTACTTCAATTCTCTGAGAGAGGTGGTTTATGCAGAGCCCAATTCCAGGGTCAGGATTCAGCGATAAGGATATAGATGTCGCTTTACTGAAGGAGGTTCACCTTTTTCATGCAAGGGCAAACAGGTTTCTTCCCATCAAGGTCGATGGGAATGTTCTTCACGGCGCCGTGTCCTCTGAAAACGGCCTTTTTGCTTTAAGGGAGATGGCCCGCTCAAAAGGGCTGGACTATAGCGCCGTAACAGTGGACGACGAAGTGTTGACCTCTGCGCTTAACAGGCTTTACGGACAGATAGGTTCTGCTGAAGAGGTCATGGAGAATATCTCAGGGGCGGATCTCGCCTCTGTTGCCACAGAGTTCGAATCCCCAAGGGACCTCCTTGAACTGACGGAGGAAGCCCCCATTATAAGGCTTTTGAATGCCCTTCTTCAACAGGCTGTAAAGGAAAGGGCCTCGGATATTCATATAGAGCCGTATGAGAATGAACTGGATGTGAGAATAAGGGTTGACGGTATACTGAGAACAGTGCTCAGACCTCCCAAGATAATACAGGATGCCCTTATCAGCCGTGTAAAGATTATGGCTGATATGGATATTGCTGAAAAGAGGCTTCCCCAGGACGGTCGCATCAGGGTCCTGATTGCCGGGAGGGATATAGATATAAGGGTATCCGTCATCCCCACCGTACATGGAGAGAGGTCCGTCTTGAGGCTCCTTGACAGGAAACAGGGTGTGTTGGGGCTGTATGAGGTGGGTATAGCGGAGGGAGACATCCCTTTATTTGTGGAACTGCTTAACCAGTCGAATGGGATCATCCTTGTCACGGGTCCTACCGGTAGCGGCAAGACAACGACCCTCTATGCTGCGCTTAACAGGATACACTCTGAGGACATGAATATCATAACCGTGGAGGACCCTGTTGAATATCAACTGAGGGGCATAGGGCAGATACAGGTTAATCCCAGGATAGGGTTGACCTTTGCGTCGGGACTGCGCTCTATCCTGCGCCAGGACCCTGATGTTATCATGGTTGGCGAGATTCGTGATGTTGAGACTGCAAATATAGCTATACAGGCATCATTAACAGGCCACCTTGTTCTCAGTACCCTCCATACAAACGATGCGGCCTCTGCCGTCACCAGGCTGGTCGACATGGGGGTGGAGCCTTTTCTTGTATCGTCGTCCTTGCTCTGTGTGATTGCCCAACGGCTTGTTCGTGTGATATGTTCACACTGTAAGGAGGCACACGAGACCGATGAACAGGAGAGGGAGTACTTCAGGGACTTCCCCACAGCCCCGGAGATCCTCTTTAAGGGTAGGGGGTGTCCCTTATGTAGTGATACAGGTTATTTCGGAAGGACGGGGCTCTTTGAGGTCCTCAGAGTGGACAATACCATAAGGCCCCTTATCAATAACCGCTCAGATGCCCACGCAATAAAGGAGGCGGGTATTTCCAGGGGGATGAAGAGCCTCAGGGTTGACGGACTTGACAAGGTCCTCAAGGGTGTTACCACACTTGAAGAGGTCCTGAGGGTTACATCAGCCTCCGATAACGGGACGGTCTGAGCCTGATTCCGGAAGGTGGTGTTTTGCTTCAGAGTATAGCTGCATGATAATATGAACCTGATGATGCGGAGACACCCGCCTTATCACTTCTTCCCGAAGTCCACTTTAACAACCTTTGAGCCCTCAACGTTACCCTGGGTTTCTCCCTCTCTTTCCTCTGATTGCTGAGTGCTCTCTTCAGGGAGGGAGAGGAACTGTGTGCCGGCTTCCGGGGAGTATATACCGATTATATGTTCTATCGGTACGAGGCACTCCTGGGGTGTACTGCCAAAGGCGAGCTTTGCCTCTATTCCCCAGTCATGCCATCTGAAACTCATCCCCCGGTTAAAGACAAGGACGAGCCCTTTCTCTTTCTCTTCCGGTAAAAACCCCCTGTTACCGATCTTGACATCCTCAGAGAAACCGACAATTATAAATACCCTGCCGACAAGCTCCATGAGTTCGTTGAATATGTGCTTTTTAAGGTTGTTCAGACCCGTTGTGAGGTCATTATCCTTTGATATTTTTGCCATAGTGAATGATAGATTGTTTGGCTTGTATTTTTCAACCGGCCGGTATTAATCAAGGTTACCTTGAAGGTCATTCTGAGGGCGCAGCCCCGAAGAATTATGCTCACTTTAAACCCGGACTGCGAACAGGGATAAACTTGATTGCACCCTGCAGCTCAACACTGGGTTGCCTGATTGTCCCTTGCCCCTGAAGGGGAAGGGATAATTGCACTACCTGCCCGCTTTCCGTAAATTCCTGAAGAAGCAGGGTGTCAGTACAGGTGGCAGGCCACCTTTCTTCCGTCCCTTTGTTCAAGCAGGGGTATATGTTCAAGGCAGACAGACAGCCTTACAGGGCATCTGTTATAGAAGGAACAACCACTTTTTGATGTGTTATTAAAATGATCTCCTGTTTTTTCATCATCGCTGTCGCTTCCGGTCCAGCGAGACCTCATTTTGCTGCTCCCGATCTCCGGTATTGCCTCGATCAGTGTCTGGGTATAGGGATGCTTAGGGGAGTCGAAGAGATCCGTTGAGATTCCCTCCTCAACAATATTCCCCGCGTACATTACCGCAACATAGTCGGAGAAATACCGTATGACATTCAGGTCATGGCTGATGAAAATAAAGGATAACTTGTAACTGTCCTTGAGCTTAGTGAGCAGATTGAGTATCTGTGCCTGTATCGAGACGTCGAGAGAGGAGAGGGGTTCGTCCGCAACTATAAGCTCCGGAGAGAGCGTTAATGCCCGTGCAATACAGATTCTCTGCCTCTGGCCGCCACTGAACTCGTGGGGATAGCGGTTCATTTGATCCGGGAGCATACCTACGGACCTGAGCAGTTCGGTAACTCTTTCCTTGAGGTCGCCTTTCCCGGCAAATCCATGGATCTTAAGGGGTTCGGACAGTATTGAATATACGTTCATCCTTGGATTTAATGAGGCATAGGGATCCTGAAAAATTATCTGAACCGATCTCCTGAATCTTCTTATCCCCTCCCTGTTGAGTCCTTTCAGGCGTTCACCTCTGTAGAAGATCTCACCATCTGTCGGTTTCATGAGTTTCAGGATCAAACGGGCAAGGGTTGATTTCCCCGATCCGCTTTCCCCTACAACCGAGAAAACAGTATCAGTCTGTACGTTTATGTTTATGTTGTCAACAGCCCTGATTTCCTTTTTCTTAGCAAAAAAACCGGATTTTGTCTGAAAGAGCTTTGTCAGTCTTTCCGTTCTTATTATCTCCACTTGCCGATCTCCTCTGTCCTGAAGCATCTTACAAGGTGGGCCTCACCGGCTTCCCGTAGATCAGGTTCAGTAATTTTGCAATCATTAATGCTGTAGCTGCACCGTGGAGAGAATTTGCACCCTTCCGGTAATTCCCCGGGAGAAGGTACGTTGCCGGGGATAGGTTTGAGCCTTTCATGCCTGGCTGAAGGCAGGGATTCAAGAAGTCCTATGGTGTATGGGTGGGCAGGTCCTGAAAAGAGGGCCTCTGAGCCGGCAACCTCTACGATCCTTCCGGCATACATAACCGCCACCCTGTCAGCCATTTCGGAGATCAGGGCAAGATCATGTGAGATGAAGAGGATGGCCATATCGCTCCTTTTCTTTATGTCAAGGAGTAACCGGATAATTTCTGACTGGATTGTTACATCGAGCGCTGTTGTGGGTTCGTCGGCTATTAGAAGCGAGGGGTTGCAGGCCACGGCCATCGCAATCATGATCCTCTGTCTCATACCTCCCGATATCTGATGGGGATAGTCTCTTACTCTATGTTCCGGTAAGGGAATTTTAACGAGTCTGAGCAGTTCTATAGAACGCTCCCGGGCTTCCCTTTTTGAGAGGCCGAGATGTGTTGTCAGTGTTTCGGATATTTGAGACCCAACGCTAAAGACAGGATTTAACGAGGTCATGGGTTCCTGAAATATCATGCCGATTTCACGTCCTCTTATATCAATCATTTCCGATTCTCTAAGATTCAGTAAATCCGTGTATTCCTGCCTGTCTTTCCTGTAAAATCCTATCTTTCCCGCAAGATGTGTCATTCGGGGGAGGAGTCTCATGATTGACAGGGCAGTCATACTCTTACCGCAGCCACTTTCACCGGCAAGGCCAAAGACCTCGCTTCTGTCAATTTTTATATCGATATCAGAGAGTATCTCTATCCTGGAATCTCTTTTCCTGAATGATAGGTTGAGACTTTCAGTCAACAGAAGCGGCCGGTTATGGATTGCTTCCTCTGGGGGGGTGCCACAATCAGGCATACAGCGATTATGTTTCCTCTTTTTTAATCAGCTGAAGGTAGTTTTTTGCCTCTTTAAGATCAGGATTCATCTCAAGGGCATTTTCCCATTCCTCAACTGCGAGGCCCGAAAGCCCTTTCATATAATAGGTCAGTCCAAGCTGTATCCATGCCTGGCCATACCCTGGATTGATCTCTTTTGCAGCATTAAAGTGGATGATCGCATCTTCATACAAGCCCTTGTTTCTGAGGGCCACCCCGAGCTTTGTATGAACATCGGGGAAGCGTTGAGATAGCTTTATGGCCTTACGGTACTCATCGATTGCATCATCATAAAGTCCGAAATCAAGGTATATATTACCGATCCTGAAATGCTCGTTTGCAAGTTTGCCGGCTGCGAAGGGATCCAACGCTCCCGGTGCAGGGTGTGCAACCTGTGCAGCAAGTGAAAAAATCTCCTGAGCCTTGCTGAACTCACCGAGATCATTATAAGTGATGGCGAGGTTAAGGGATGCCTCCGTATATTGCGGATTGATATGCAGGGCCTCTTCAAAGTAATTTACCGCCTCTTCTAATTCTCCCTTGAGATGGGAAATCACACCGAGTTTGTTCAATACATCAGCGTAATAGGGGTTAACCTTATAAACGTCCTTCAGAAGTGGTTCAGCGTTGTGGTATTTGCCTTCCTCAAAAAGCCGATTGGCTTCTTCATAGAGTTCTGAAATGTGTTCATTCATTGTGTCGTACCCTGCCGGGTTAGCTGATATATAGTTTTATATCCGTCCAAAATAAGCAGTTAAATAGTTCCCGTTGCGAAAAAACGAAAATCCAAAAACTGTCATTCTGAATCCCGAATTAAGTTCGGGAAATCCAATAATTACAATAGTTACGAGACGCAGTCTATTCGCCTTGCCAAGCCTGAAATAAATTCAGGGGTGACAATTAAGATGGACTCGTAAAAAGTCTGAAAAAGTATTTCTTGTCATTCCCGTGAAAACGGGAATCCAGTCTTTTCAGATAGTTACACGCTTCCTGGATTCCCGCTTTCGCGGGAATGACGACTTTTTGCGAGAATATCAATTAAGGCTTGCCAGGAACTGACCAAGTGATTTAACGTGTTTTTTAAAACAAGATCCTCTGCTTCGCTCAGAATGACAAAAGGCTTGTATGTCATGATCAAGAAAGTGAGGCATCTGTTGTTTTCAGACACTGCTGATATAGTGTAAAAGTATATTTATTTAGTTGATTGTTTGTCAAGTTCACGGGTTTCCCCGGAATGAAGACAGAACGGTTCAGAGGGAGGGCGTGGGTAAGCAGGCTCTTATTGTTTTTTTTTGAATATCAGTTTCAGATAGTCTTTAACATAGAAGGGGAGTTCACCAAACCAGAGATACCTTTTGAAGTCCTCCTTGACCTTTCCATTTGAAAAGTTCCACCTTTCACCGGCCTTCCTGAAGATCTCAAATTCACTGCAATCCATCTTCCTTGATGCATCGACCATGTCGTCGATTTCGGTTGTAATGTTCATTTTTTTGAAAAGAAGTCGAATTAGAATCAGCAGAAGAAAGAATACTATTATGAGGATTGCATAGAGGTGCTTTCCCTCGAAGAGGTGCGCGGTAATTTGTTCCATAAAGGCCTCGTTCAGAAATTAGAGGCGAATTTCTCTTTTTGTCAGACTATTCTTGAGAAACGCTGCCTGGATATTAAACATTATACATGAAAACGTTGTTTTCCTGCCTGTCATGGCATTCAGGGTGTATCCCGTAAACAAAAAACCCCTTGCAGTTTTCCTGTAAGGGGTTTTTTGTAATTATTAATTATTAATGAGTTATGAATGACTACTTCTTCTTGCCGGCCACCGTATCCTTGAGACCCTTGCCTGCCTTAAACTTCGGAACCTTTTTGGCTTTTATCTTGATCGTTTCGCCGGTCTGTGGGTTGCGCCCCTTTCTGGCCTTTGTCTTGGAGACGCTGAAGGTTCCAAATCCTACGAGGGTGACACTCTTGCCCTTTTTGAGAGTAAGTGAGATGGTGTCAAACACTGCATTAACCGCCTTGGTTGAATCAGCCTTGGAAAATCCTGCTGAAGAAGCCACTTTTTCGATGAGTTCCCCTTTGTTCATAGACAAACCTCCCTTTAAAGTTTTGAGTTGTTAGTAGAAATTTTACTAAATCCGGATAAATAATGCAAACTTTTTTTGATATTTTTCCTGCCTGTAATTTTCAGGACGGCATCCGTCAACATAATTCTATCCCTGGGGAATGCCTTCCGGGTCTCCGGCTCCCTTCCAGGCAGGGGGGGCGCCCGATATCACAGTACGGTACTTTATTAAGTTTTCAATACCCCACCCCGAAATATCGGGGCTGTGGGGTTTCCTTATACATCCCTCCCCCTAATCCGACTGATGGGATCGATGGGACTGATTTGAGATGCTGTTATCACCCTTCCCTTAATCCCGTATCAAGTACGGGACGGCGGGGAGGTTCATTCTTAGGTGATCCCCGGCCGGAGTTTCCCGACGGCCTCTGCGATCAACCCTGAAGCCTTTCCGATTTCCTCCCCGGTATTGAATCTGCCCGTTGAGACCCTCACTGAGGAGAGGGCTTCTTCAGGCCGTATGCCCATTGACAGGAGGACTTTGGACGGTGTTGATGTTCCGGAATGGCACGCTGAACCCGACGATATGGCTACACTGTTTTTCAGACTTTCAACAAGCTCACATCCCTTGATTCCCTTTATTGATATGTTCAACGTGTTTGGCAGCCTCGGGGAGTTATGCCCGTTAAGCCTGATATCGGGTATAGACTCCGAGAGCATCCGGAACAGGATTTCAGCGAGCCTCGGTGTGTTGTGCTCCTCTGTGGTGCTGAACTCCTGCGAGGCCCTTTCACAGGCCCTTCCCAGGCCGGCGATGCCGATGATGTTCTCTGTGCCCGGCCTGAGCCCATGCTCCTGTCCGGCGCCGTATAATACGGGGTTCAGCACGGTAGATCCCCGCACATACAGTGCACCGGTGCCTTTAGGGCCGTAAAACTTATGGGGCACGATCGTTAACAGGTCTGTTCCGAGGTTCCTTACATCAACGTCAATCTTCCCGACGGACTGGGCTGCATCGGTATGGAAGGTAATCCCGCGTTCATTCAGAAAGGAGGATATCTCCTCGATTGGCTGTATTGTTCCGGTTTCATTATTTGCATGCATTACCGTGACGAGTACGGTGTCCTGTCTGAGATTCCTTTTTATTTCCTCCGGCTCTATTATTCCGTTGCCGCCGGGTTTTATATATGTAACCTCATAACCGAGCGATTCCAGCTTCCTTAACGGATTCCCGACGGAAGGGTGCTCTATGGCCGAGGAAATTATATGTCCCCTCCCATGGGTCAACACATGCCCGATTATGGCAAGGTTGTTGGATTCCGTGCCACCTGAAGTGAACAGTATCTCATCCGGTTCCGCGCCGATAAGACCGGCAACACTCATCCTTGATTGTTCAATCAAGTCGTGAGCTTCCCTGCCGGGTATGTGCGAGCTTGAGGGGTTGCCGAAGATATCGAGGGCCCGGCGGATCGCACTCTTAACTTCCTCATCAAGGGGTGTTGTTGCGTTGTTGTCAAGATAGATCATAACTCCCTGTGGATTACCTCTATTTTAAGACTGAACATCTTTGAGAGTTGATTCCGGAGTTCTTCCACTATCACGGGAGACCGGTGTCTGCCCCCTGTGCACCCTATACCGATTATAATCGATGATTTTCCTTCATTGCGATACTGTTCTATGAGGAAGCCGAGGAGGTCTGTAACCTTCAGTAACAGTGTTTTTGACTGGGAGGCTGTCAGGACATATTCCCTTACCGGACCGTCAAGACCCGTTAAGTCCTTCAGTTGGGGCACAAAGTGAGGGTTTGGCAGAAACCTTATATCAAAGAGGAGATCGATGCTTTGAGGGATTCCATATTTATAACCAAAGGATATCAGGGTGATCTTCATATCTCCGGTTGATGCATTCCCGAAGAGACCCATAATCAGCTTACGCAGTTGATGCGGTGTGTATGATGATGTATCTATAACCCTGTCAGCATTGTATCTCAGGGATTTAAGATAGAGGGATTCCTTTTCAATCAGATTCGCTATATCGTCGTCTTCCCTCGCAGAAAGCGGGTGAGGTCGTCGTGTCTCCTTAAAGCGCCTGACCAGAATCGATCGTTCAGCTTCAAGGAATATTACATCGATTATGAAATCCCGTTTCAGATTGAGTATCTTTTCTTCAATATTCCTGAGAAGCCCCTTTTCCCTGATATCGATTCCCACTGCAATGTTCCTGAGGAGCTTACTGTCCTTCGAGATCTCAAGAAGGTTGGACAGGAGCGGCAGGGGCAGGTTGTCGATGCAGAAGTATCCCGCATCTTCAAGCGCCCTCAGTGCTACCGTTTTGCCAGAGCCTGAAAGCCCGGTAAGTATTATTACCCTTGAAGATGATTTCATGGCGGGTTATGATGATGAGATGAAGCTGGTCCGTAAACTCCGGGTTTCAGACCGGTTCGATCAGTTCGAAATCGCCATTCCCTCCTTTATAGATCACGTTTATGCTCCCGTTTTCAGCATTTCTGAAGACAAAAAAGTCCTTATCGAGCAGTTCCATCTGCATTGCAGCCTCTTCAGGAGTCATGGGCTTCATGGCAAAGCGATTTCTTTTTATTATCTTTATATCAGGAGTTGTTTCCTCTTCTGATGAGAGAGAGGATGAAGGCAATGAAGCCGGCCGGTTTTCCTTTCGACGGGAGGTGAGTTTTTCCTTGTGCTTCTTAACCTGCCTCTCAAGCTTTTCAATGACCTCATCAATAGACGCATAAATCTCCCCGGTTACACTCTCTGCCTGAATTGTCACCCCGTTAGCCTTTAGCAGAACCTCTGCCTTGTGCCTGTATTTTTCAACTGAGAGTGTAACAAGGGCCTCCGAGATTGATGAGAGGTACTTTTCGAACTTTTTTACCTTACTCTCAGCATAGTCCCTCAATGCAGGTGTAATATCAAGATGACGTCCGCTTACAATGATGTTCATAACATCCTCCTTTCCTTTTTTGTGACAGAATGTTTGTCATTTTGATTGATGGTCCTGTTTCAGCATGGAGAACCGCAATGTCAGAAATCCACTCTCTTTCTTTTTGAATGAGATGGGATTTTCAATACCTCGCGGTATTTTGCTACAGTCCTTCTGGCAATCTTGATATTCCGGGCCTTCAGGAGGTCTGAAATCTTCTGATCGCTGAAAGGCTTCCTCGGGTCTTCTTCTGAGATTATCTTCTTTATCATATCCTTGACGATTGTCGAGGATATATCGCCGGTTTCTCCCTTAAGGGCGCTGCTGAAAAAGAATCTGAAACTGAATATCCCGTGAGGACAGGCAAGATACTTGTTCAGAGTCACCCTGCTTACAGTACTTTCATGTACGCTGATATCAAGGGCTATATCCCTGAGATTAAGAGGTTTTATATGCGAAGGGCCATAGTCAAAGAACTCACGCTGGAACCCGAGTATACTCTCGGTAACCCTGTAAATGGTTTTATTCCTCTGGTCCAGACTCTTCATGAGCCAGAGTGCGGAACGAAGTTTCTCATTCAGAAACTTTTTTTCTTCCCTGGATAACTCTTCCTTTTTTAAGAGAAGACGTCTGTAGTATCTGTTGAGTCTTAACCTGGGGACTCCCTCGTCATTCAACGTAATCCTGTATCCCTCTTCCGTCTTTTCAACATATACGTCCGGAATCACGTAGTTGGTTTCCTGGGAAGAGAAGTTCCTTGCAGGTTTTGGGTCCAGTTCTTCTATGATATGCACCGCAAGCATTACGTCTTCGAGCGTTGCATTGTGCATCTTTGCAATAGTTTGATACTGCTTCTTTTCAAGCTCTGTAAGATTATCGGTTACTATCTTCTCCACAAGCGTATTCTGCAGCCCCAACTGCCTGATCTGGATGAGAAGGCATTCCAGCAGGTTGCGGGCGCATATGCCTGCAGGGTCGAGTTCCTGAATGACGTTTATGGCTTCCCTGACTTTCTCCACAGGCTTTCCGCATATCTCTGAAAGCTCCTCATCGGGGACCTTCAGATAGCCGTTGTCATTGATATTCCCTATAATGGCTTCAGCTATCTCCTTAAGCTCATCGTTTGCACCGGTGAGTCTCAACTGCCAGAGGAGATGGTCGTAGAGGTTGGAGGAAGCGCTTAAAAACTGCTCGAAAGAGGGGGGTGCTTCAGTTCCCGGGTTGAAATAGCCGAGGTCTCTGCCGTCGCTTCCGCGCTCATCGAAATAATCATTCGCACCTAAGGTAATCAGTTTTTCAAGGGGTATGAGGCTCTCGTCGAGCTGGAAGGAATCATCCCGTTTCACCTCTTCAGGCTGAACAGTCTCTTCAGTCTCTTCAGTTTCTTCAGTTTCTTCTTCCCTTATCTCTTCAAGCATGGGATTCTCTGACAGTTCCAGGTTGATTGCCTGCTGGAGTTCCAGCTGAGGCAGCTGAAGCAGCTTTATTGCCTGCTGGAGCTGTGGGGTCAGGACGAGTTTTTGTGTTAACTTAAGCTTAAGCTCGAGTCTTGTTTCCAGTGCCATTATAGAGCAAACTCCTCTCCAAGATAGATTTCTCGCACCTTTTTGTTTTCTACGAGGTCCGCCGGTTTTCCTTCCTCAAGGATGGAACCGTTGCTTATTATATAAGCCCTGTCCGTAATAGATAGTGTATCTCTCACGTTATGGTCGGTTAAAAGAATTCCCAACCCCCGCTCCTTTAGATATTTTATCATATTTTTAAGTTCTAACATAGCTATAGGATCAATTCCTGCAAATGGTTCGTCAAAGAGAATGAAGGTGGGGTTAAGGGCGATAGTCCTTGCTATCTCTGTTCTCCTCCGTTCTCCTCCTGAGAGGAACATTCCCTTTCGATCTGAAAAATCCCTTAACCTGAACTCGTCAAGAAGACGCTCAATCTCTTCCTCTATCTCCGTGCTGCTTAATCCCTTAATCTCAAGAACAGCCTTCAGGTTGTCCCTGACGGTCAGTTTTCTGAATACCGAGGGCTCCTGGGGAAGATAGCTTATTCCAAGCTGTGCCCGCCTGTACATGGGTAGTGATGTTATTTCATGACCGTTGAGCAGGATTCTTCCTCTGTCCGCCCTTATCATACCCACTATCAAATAAAACGTTGTGGTCTTACCGGCTCCATTCGGACCGAGAAGGCCCACTATTTCTCCTCTCCTTACGGAAATATCAATGCCTTTCACGGCTGCCTTGTTCCCGAATGACTTGTATAACTCTTGGGAGGTTAGTATGTCGTTCATTAGCAGGTGTCAGATGAGTTCATGGGTTTTCATTTTTATTGTCCAGGTCTTTGTCTCCATCTTCATTCCTGATAATCACTTTTGAGTTTTCTACAACGGATCTCCCGTCTTCGATGAAGTATACCATCCTGCTTCCCGATATGGTACTGGTTTTAGCCCTGGCGACAGGGTTGCCCGTGAAGACCACAGTCCCCCGGTCTCTATAGTAGAGCGCCTCTGATGACGATATCTCCCTTCCATCCTGCTTGAGAAGGACGTTGCCTCTGGCATGAATGTTTTCAATTGCTCCTTTCCCGGAGTACTCCACCTCCATCCAGTCGGCGGAAAGCCTTGCATCTCCCTGTTTCACAACAACGTTACCCTCAAAAACAGCCTTTCCGTTCCTGGCGGTAAGCCGCTTGGAGGTTATCTCAACCGGCTCCTTGCCGGAAAAGAGCACCGGGGGGGCATTCCCCGCCCGGACGGGCTGGACCTTTTGCTCTGCCCCTCCTGCAGGGAGGGAGATAAAGAGAGATACCAGGACAAAAAGGAGGATATCAGTAAAAAGTTGCTTTGACATTCCCTTCAACCTCCAGAGTGCGTGATTTTATTATCCTGCCGCGGTCTCCCTCTATAGTAAAGTTTTTACCCTTCACCTCCAGGCCCTTAGAGGCGGTTATTATCCTTTTGGACGGCACATACAGGAGTTCCGGTGACATGAATACAAAGTCCTCTGTCTTTCCCCTGACGTGCCGGCTCAGCCTTATATCGCCTTCCTTCATATTGTAATAACCGTCTTCAGATAAGAGGGTGAGCTTCTTTTCCGGATAGAAAAGTGATATCTTCCTTAGATAGGCATCCCTTCCGTTTTCTGCCAGAATTGCCTCGTCAATGCTGGCCCTCCACTGAAGGGATTCACCCCTGAAATGATATACGGTTACGTCCTTTATGACGGACCGTTGCATTTTTGCGGAATAGACAGGGGTTCTGTCCCTGAAGGTGAGTATAAGCAGTAAGAGAAATAATGTGACCGCAGGTAACAGCATCAGGAGTAACCGTTTAGCGCTCATAATGAATTTTATCATGCGGCGTATTTTTAAAGCAAATTGTATACCAGAAGTTCCCTCAGGTGAGGACGCCTTACTCGCCCCCGGTCCTTCGAGCCGGGGGTTTGAGCGTCTCCTTTTTAAACCCGTCAATGAGGGCCTTACCGCGCTGCAGGTCATGGAAGGCCTCAGCCTTGACCTCTCTGTACCTTTTCCGTATCTTTCCGGGTAACGGGGCCGTCATCTTATCGAGTTCCCTTGTTTCTTCCCAGAGCCGGTTGTAGAGGTCTTTGTATTTTTGATATTTCTTTCGATCAGCCTTGATCGAAAAATCACCCGGCACCACCCATTTATCCTTAAGATAAATCCAGGAGGCGAAATCGGAAATTTTGGATTGGGGGTATGGTTTTATGGGTGAGGTGTTTTTCATGTCCCTGAAAAAGAGTCCTTTCGCCCCGGCTATGATGGTATGTTTCCCTGAGAAGGGTTCGGAGCCGTCATCATCATAAAACTTCCATGTTGATTCGGAAACCTGTGTCTCTGAACTATGACAGCTGTCACAGGTGCGTGCCTTTCCAAAGGGATGCGCTGCCTGCTCGAACTCAACCCAGAGGAGGTGTTTATTGTTCGCCGGGAGGTTGTCAACGGTTCCAACCATGTAGTAGGCATCACGTGTTTCGCCTTCAGGCCACCTGAACCTGACCTTATCAGCAGGTGGAACATCCTTTTTTATGTTGCCTACACTGTGGGGCCAGACCTTTACAGGCATCCACTTCCCCTTCTGATCCTTCATGATGATCGGGGGGGTCTGAATGCCGTAGTAGAGTGAGTATTTATGAAAAGGGTTCCTCTCTTCCGCAACCTCGCCCGGTCCCCAAATGGTTATCTGGTATCCGCCGAGTTCACTTATATGGCAGGTTGAGCAGTCCATATTACTGTGGATACCCCTTTGATGTGCTGATTCAGTATCCAGATGACAGTCCTGACAGGATGCCTTCCTCTCCATGTCTCCCATCCCCTTCTCTCCCGTCGGATGGCAATCTATACAGTTAATTCCCTTCTTGTAGTGGACATCGGGTTTCATCCCCTGGGGGATTGAATAGTCATTCCCTATGTAAGTTTCACCGCGTCTGCTTATCATTGCGCCGGGATGGCAGGTGCTTGCCCCCCTGCCGTAGCCGGAACAGCCCAGCGCTTGAGGCGTTTTGGTGAATGTATGGACACCCTTTTTATTCGAGGGAGTAAAGTGGCAGTCAAGACACCCGGCATGACATACATTACAGAATTTCTGTTTGTCCGTTGCCTGTTTCTTGGAAAAGGGGAGGTTGAGGTCCTTCATAATAGCCCTGCTGTCATCATAATCAAAGCCGGCGCTCTTAAGCACGTCGGGTGGCTTCAGGTCGGCAAAGGAAGGGCCGCAGTTGTGGGGACCGTAGGGCTTGAGCCAAGTCCTCATCGTCCTCTGACGGTAGTTCCTTCCCATCATAGTCGTTCTGAACTGTTTGAGTTCCTCGGGATGGCATCCTTTTTTACCACATGTCTTCTCAGCGATTTTCGGGTCGAATCCCAGGGTTTTGGGATCCCGGTCGTGCCAGAGTATGTTACGAACCTCCGAACGCATGTACAGTTTCCCGTTTATCTTCACCTTGGGCATGAGGCTGAACATCAGGTCATCTCCGGACATCCTGAGAGGACCTGGATACCCTTGCTTCCTTGACAGGAGACGACCGTCTTCACCGACTATCAACATCCTGAGCATCCCTTTATGGGCGCTGTTTTCGTCCTTTGCCCTGCCATTGCCGAGGTGGCAGTCCCTGCATTGAATATTCGGATGGTGACTCTCCTTTTCAACCATCTCCGATGTTACAAATGCCCATGGCGCATTCAGCCTGCCGAGTTTTTCTTTGTTGCCATGGCATTTCACGCACTCAACCGACGTGTCCTGGTAGGCCCTGTATCCAAGGAACACGACGAGAAGGAGAAATTGCAGGAGTAGTATGGCGATAACCCTCGGTGAGAGATATTTGCTTATTGTGCCGACATTCATGGATTTGATCTCAAAAAACCTTAACCCTGGTGTTCCCCGCCCCTTGCGGCGGCTGGGTTCATTATGACGACTTCATCTGGAGCCTGTGAATTGAGAGCGCCTTTCCTGTCCTTTCGTTTATCTCAATTATAACTCCCGACATCACGGAATCGCCCTTTGCTGTATTGAACTTTTTTGGTAACTGTCTGAGGAACTTGTCGATTATCTGTTCTATCTCCACACCGATCACGGAATACGCCGGCCCTGTCATGCCGGCATCGCTTATATAAGCGGTCCCTCCGGGCAGAACCTGTTCATCGGCGGTCTGGACGTGTGTATGTGATCCAATGACCGCAGAGACCCTGCCGTCCATATAGTGGCCGAATGCGATCTTCTCCGAGGTGGCCTCTGCGTGAAAATCTATGATTATTACGTCTGTCTCCTTTTTTACGGATTGTAGTTCCCTGTCAGCGGTTCTGAAGGGGCAGTCCATCGGGTTCATGAAGACCCTTCCCGAGACGTTCATGATCCCCACCTTTGTGCCTGTTACATTGACGGTTATGCTCCCTCTTCCGGGAACCCCCGGTGGATAATTGAGAGGTCGCAAAATCCTGTCCTCCTTATCCAGCAGGCCGAGTGCCTCCTTTTTGTCCCAAATGTGGTTGCCGGAGGTCATAATGTTGATGCCGTAATCAAACAGTTCCCTTGAGACCTTCTCCGTAACGCCGAATCCTCCGGCGACGTTTTCGCAGTTTGCTACGGTGAGGTCAATCTTGAACCTGTTCAGAACGGAAGGAAGCAGGGCTTTAACTGCCTTTCTTCCCGGTTTACCGACGATATCACCAATAAATAGTATCTTCATTGACAGCAGGTCCTAACCCGGCTCCCCGCTCCACTTCGGCCTGAATGGACGGAAATTATGTCGTCATTGCAGTCCCGTATCAGGTGCGGGATAAACTCCGGCTGGAATCCATTCCGGAACGCTTTGTGCAACGGGTTCCTTATGGGTCTATTTTGCATAATCCACGAATCTTGTCTCCCTGATTACCATCACCTTGATCTGGCCGGGATAGGTCAGTTCAGCCTGTATGTTTTTTGCCACATCCCTTGCAATTAGTGAGGACATCTCATCGGATATATCTTCCGGTTTCACTATAATCCTCAGTTCCCTGCCTGCCTGTATGGCATAGCATTTGTCGACTCCTTCTTGTGAGGTTGCGATCTCTTCCAGTTTCTGGAGCCTTTTTATGTAGTTCTCAATACTCTCTCTTCTCACACCCGGTCTGGCGGCTGAGAGGGCGTCCGAGGCAGCCACAAGGGCGGACTCAACACATATGGGATCGATATCTCCATGGTGGCAGGCAATCGCATTCAGTACCTTTTCATTCTCACCGTACTTCTTGGCAAGATTGAAGCCGATTTCATGGTGAGACCCCTCTATCTCATGATCAACGGCCTTGCCTATGTCGTGAAGGAGTCCGGCCCGCTTGGCAAGCTTGATATCAGCGCCGAGTTCTCCTGCCATTATGCCCGACAGATAAGCCACCTCCCGGGAATGCTGAAGCACGTTCTGTCCATAGGATGTCCTGTATTTCAGTCTGCCCAGGAGTTTAATCAGGTCATTGTGGATACCACTGAGTCCGAGGTCGAAGACCGCCTTTTCCCCCTCTTCACGTATTGTCTTGTCTACCTCGCGTCTTGCCTTATCCACCACCTCTTCTATCCTTGCGGGATGGATACGGCCGTCATTAATCAGTCGTTCGAGGGATATCCTGGCAATTTCTCTCCTGACGGGATCGAATGATGAGATGGTTACCATCTCGGGTGTATCATCTACAATCAGGTCAACACCGGTAGCTGCCTCAAGTGCCCTGATATTTCTTCCTTCCCTTCCTATGATCCTGCCTTTCATCTCATCGTTGGGTAGTGCGACGGCGGAAACAGTCGTATCTGCCACGTAGTCACTCGAGTATCTCTGTATCGCAAGACTTATTATCTCCCTGGCCTTCTTCTCCGAGGTATCATTGGCTTCATCCTCGATCTGTTTGATCATTTTTGCAGCCTCAAACCTCGTTTCTTCCTCAATCCTCCTGAAAAGTTCGCCTCTTGCCTTTTCAGCGGTCATTCCGGAGATCTTTTCAAGGCGCTCTTTCTGTTCCCTTAGGAGGTTTTCTACCCTGAGTTCCCTGTCCCTCAGGCTCCTCTCCCTCGAGAGGAACTCATTTTCCCTCCGTGTGAGGTCATGTTCCCTCTTCTCCAGCTGATCAAGTTTTTTCTCAAGGTGCTCGTCTTTGTTTCTTAAACGTCTCTCGATCTGGCTGAGTTCGTTGCGACGCTCCCTGAGTTCCTTTTCAGCCTCTAATTTTGCATGGTAGAGTATATCCTTGGCCTCCAGTGAGGCATCCTTCTTGATCCTCTCCCCGTCTCTCTTTGCGTCATTGATAATCCTCTGTGTTTCAAGGTCAGAGGATATCTGTTTCTTTTTGTTAATCCTGTGATTCAGGAATATTACAATTGAAGCAATAGCTACACCGACAGACATACCGAGAATTAAATACATGAGCGTATTCATTAGATCCCCTTCCTCCTTTTCTTATTTCTGGTTTTCAAGACCTCTTCAAACCCCTCCCCGGATGGTTCATAAAAAACTTCATCTCTCTCGAGATACCGCTGTTGCACATAATGACCGTCATAGTCGTGCGGGTACCTGTAATCGATTCCTCTGCCGAGCCGTTCGGCACCTCCGTAATGTGCATCCTTTAAGTGGTCGGGAACCCTCTGCAGGGGTTTCTTGGTGACGGATTCCATCGCCCTCTCAATAGCGAGGTATGAGGCATTGCTTTTAGGGGCTGCAGCCACGTAAATAGCAGCCTGTGCAAGGGGTATCCTGCCTTCAGGCATGCCGATTTTCTCAAGTGCATGCATTGAGGCGACTGCAACCTGCAGTGCCTGTGGGTCGGCATTTCCCACGTCCTCAGATGCACAGATTACAATCCTTCTAACTATAAACATGGGGTCTTCTCCTGAAGCTATCATCCTGGCAAGCCAGTAAACGGTTGCATCGGGGTCGGATCCCCTCATGCTCTTGATAAATGCGGAGGCTATATTGTAATGCTCCTCTTTGTCGTAATAGAGGGCATTGCCGTGCAGGGATTTTTCAAGGCTTTCCCTGGTAATGGTTGCCTTCTTTCCTTCAGGCTCGACTGATGTATAACAGGCAAGCTCAAGCATGTTAAGCGCCCTTCTGGCGTCCCCTGACGAGAAATCTGCTATCAGGTTAAGCAGATCGCCGGAAACCGTTATCTCGTATTCACCAAGCCCCCTGTGAGATCGAAGGGCGTTTTTCAGTATCCTTACAATCTCTTCAGTGTGCAGGGGTTTGAATTCGAATATGTTCGATCTGGATGCAAGGGCTGGAACAAGGGCGAAGAAGGGATTTTCCGTGGAAGCCCCGATGAGTATTATTTCCCCTGATTCAACATGGGGCAGCAGTGCGTCCTGCTGCAGCTTGTTAAACCTGTGAATCTCGTCAAGAAAGACAATAGTCCTTCCGGACCGGCTGTAGGCCAGGGCATCCCTGATATCCTTTACACCCGCAGTTACAGCGTTCAGGGAGATAAAGTGTGACTTTGACAGATTGGCGATTATACGGGCCAGTGCGGTCTTTCCCGTTCCCGGGGGGCCGAAGAGGATCAGCGAGACGATCCTGTCCTCTTCGATCAGTCTCCTTAGGGGGCTACCCTTTCCAAGCAGCTCATCCTGTCCGACGAAATCATCGAGTGTTTCCGGCATCATGCGCCAGGCAAGAGGCCGGCTCTTTATATGCTGGGCAAACAGTTCCATATGCACTTCAATTCAATGGATACTAATCCGGTGAAACAGGTGCGTTTTGGCGGCAAATACTTCCGGAGGTGGGGAGATGTTCTTCAGACTCTCTGGTCTGAAAAGGCAAGCATCGGGGATTGAATCGAAACTTTTTTGATAAACGTCAATCCCTTTATATAAAAAAACAAAATTTTCGACATCTTATATCTATATGCCATGCCCCCAATAGTATTTAACACCAAGTATATGCACCTTTTAACTGACCCGCCCTGAGGTGTAGATGAAAAATTAGATCCCCTGTTTGCAGGTGGGTGCCCTGAAGGGTGCTTAGGCTTCCGAGCACCAGCTTCTGACAGCAGGCTCCTCAATATTAAGGCCACCTGGAAATTGATCAGGAGCTGGTGCTCGGCATGCACACCACATCCCTTACGCAGGCTCCCTAAAGATCTAACTTGCCGGATCAACTTTCTCATCTTAATCACCATCAGGGCAGGACAAAATCCCTTTATCTATTTATAACAGAAAACACGACATTGAAGCAAGTCAAGTGTGATGGTTAAGGCCGTTTATATAACGTTTATATAAGGTGTTCGGCAAATACAGGGGGGTTTTTTACTATAATATGGTAATATTATAAATCCAGCTGTGATCGTTATGAAGAGCATCCTGATAGCGTCCTTACTCATTCTCAGCGGGCATCCCGCCGGCTTGCGGGGAAACTTTGCGGGTCACCCTCCCGGGGAATCTTATGCAAAATTCAAGGCCGTACAAACTCAATCAAACTGCTCCTGTTATGTTCCTGTTTATCGCCGACTGAGGGTCTATCATAAATGCTTTCAGACATTCAGACATAAATAGAGTCTGTGTATAAACTGCCATTTTTTATTTCTGTCATGTCCCGAAAGCGTTCGGGATATCCGGAACTTATTGAAAAGACCGGATTCCGGCTTAAGAACTGCCGGAATGACAGATAGAGATACTGACTTTATACACAGACTCTAAATAAGGAGACAGACGAGGTGAATTCATCCCTTACAGGTGTGGTACTTGCCGGGGGCTCCAACCGGAGGTTCCCTGTCTTAAAGGGCCTGATGAAGGTGCAGGGGGAACGTATTGTCGAGAGAAATATCCGGCTGTTAAGGGGGTTCTTCAGGGATATTCTGATAAGCACCAACTATCCTGAGAAGTACTTTTATACCGGTGAGATGATGATCGGAGACCTCTATCCCTCTATAGGTCCGATGGTTGGTATATTCTCCGCTTTGCTTAATGCGGAAGGGGATGGTATCTTTGTGATTGCCTGTGATATGCCCTTTGTGAAAAGGGGGCTGGTTGAGTATCTGCTGGAGATAGAATCCGATAAGCCCGTTGTTCTCTGTTCCTTCAATAACAGGATTCATCCTCTCCTTGGAATTTATAAGAAGGATGCGATATCCTATATCGAGGAGTCAATACGGGGAGGGGTTACCGAGATGATGAAGCTTATTGATGATATCAAGGTGGAGGTGGTTTCAGCTGAAGACATTAAAGGCATAGACTCGGATGGTAGAAGTTTTGTTAATATAAATACACCTGAGGACTATGAAAAATTTATAGGAGGATCAATATGTTCGGATTAGGGATGCAGGAGCTGGTAATCATATTAATAATTGTTGTCATCATCTTTGGTGCTTCAAGGCTTCCGGAACTGGGGAAGGGAATCGGTCAGGCAATCAAGAACTTCAAAAAGGCCACTTCAGAGCCGGATGAGATCGATGTAACTCCCAAGAAGCCTGTAGAGAAAGCATCAAACGAGGAAGACAAGAGCGAAACCAAGGCCCATAAAGAGAAGGTTTGAATTTTCTTTTGATCCTATCGTGATTGCTCAATATGCATAGAGGCCCCACGGTTGAGGTAAACCTTGACAATCTGGCGTACAATGTCAGGTTTATAAGAAGTGAGGTCGGACACAGACAGATCATTGCTGTTGTCAAGGCCGATGCCTATGGACACGGCTCTGTTGAGGTTTCACGGGTTCTTGTTAGAGAGGGTGTTGATGCCCTTGCCGTCGCCTATATCCGGGAGGCATTGGAACTTAGAGACGCGGGTTTCTCAATTCCAATAATCGTTCTTTTCGATCAGGAGCCATCCAGGGAGATAGTTGCTTCCAAACTGACCCCCGTCGTCAACAACATCAGGTTTGCCGGAGAACTTTCAAGGCTCTCCCTTGAATATAATAACCCCATTGATGTTCATATAAACGTGGATACCGGCATGGGCAGGCTTGGACTGAATTACAGGGAAGCCATAGGGGAGTTCAGAGAGATCCTCACCCTTGAAGGCCTGAATCCGGCAGGGGTTATGAGTCATTTTTCCGAGGCAGGTATTGCAGACAGGACATACGCCATGTTACAGATAGAGAGGTTTCTTTCGGTTAAAGAGGGAATTGAGAGGTTAGGTGTCAGGCCTGTCTTTCATTTTGCCAATAGTGCAGCAGTGACGCGTCTGCCCGAGGCATACCTGGATGCGGTAAGACCGGGGCTGATGCTTTACGGGTGCAATCCATATTCATCTCATCGGGTCAAACCGGTTATGCGGGTCAGTTCGAGGTTGCTGGATATCAGGCGGGTAGGGAAGGGCACACCGCTGAGTTACGGCAGGACATTCATAACAAAGAGGGATAGCTTGATAGGGGTGCTTTCCACCGGGTATGCAGACGGTTATTTCAGGTCTCTCTCCAATAACGCCGAAGTGCTGGTGAGGGGAGGGAGGGCACCCGTCGTCGGCAGGGTATGCATGGATATTGCACTTGTGGATGTTACTGATATTGAGGGGGTTTCTCCGGATGATGAGGTTGTATTGATAGGCACTCAGAAAGGGGAGGTAATGTCTGTTGAGGAGGTTGCAGAGAAGGCATCAACAATTCCCTATGAGGTTTTTACATCACTTGGCATAAGGGGCAGAAGAAGGTATGTCGGTGGCGCTTGACTTCGAGCCGTATGCTGTATTCTGTAACGGCTCCGCCGGATAACCTTACGGTAAATGAAAAAAGGGGTAATACATATATACACGGGAGAGGGGAAGGGTAAAACCACCGCATCCGTCGGGCTTGCCTTAAGAGCAAGAAGCCGGGGACTGAGAGTGCTGTTTGTCCAGTTTATGAAGACAGGAGCAAACGGTGGTGAACTCGATCTTCTCGAAGACGTTGGGATTACGGTAAAGAGATATTATGAGATCAAATCCCCCCATTTTTATCCCGATATGGACATCAGGGAGATGAACAGTTATGCGCTGGGTGCGCTTCAGGAGGTCAAGGGTATGTTGGAGAGTTACGACATGGTTGTGCTTGATGAGTTTAACAATCTGGTGCGGACCCGTATAATTGATGAGAAGGATGCCCTCAGTTTCATGGATGATATACCTGAAGGAAGCGATCTTGTCCTGACAGGACGTGGCGCCACCAAGGGGATGTTGGACCTTGCAGACTATATAACCTATATGAAGGCGGTCAAGCACCCCCTCCAAATGGGATTGAATGCCAGAAAGGGGATAGAGTACTGATCAGAGTTCATCCGGACTCAATTCCCGCATGGTGGGTAGATCCGACAGGTCCGTTAGCCCGAAATGCAGGAGGAACTCCCTCGTGGTTCCATAGAGGAGGGGTCTGCCGGGGGCCTCTTTCTTTCCCACCACCCTTATCATTCTCCTGTCGAGGAGGTTTTTAACAACCCCGTCAGAGCCGACACCCCTGAACTGGTCAATCTCAGCCTTGGTTACAGGCTGCCTGTATGCAATAATTGCAAGTGTTTCAAGTGCTGCCATGGAGAGTTTCTGGGGGGTGGATTCCCTTATTTTCCTGATCCATCCGGAGAACTGCGGATTTGAGACCATCTGGTATCCTTCAGCGACCTCTAAAATCAGTACCCCTCCCTCCCTGTCCCTGTAATCAGCCATCAGTTCCTGCATGAGATAGGTAATATCGCCTGACGCCATATCGGTGATCTTCTGCAGCTCTTTGACGGTTAACGGTGTTCCTGAAACAAAGAGTATTGATTCCAGTAATGCCTTTTTGTTGACCGCTGTCTCCATAGTCCATCCTGATTTTTTCAGGGATTATTCTATCATATTGGCGCAGGTATTTATTGCACGGTCTGTTGTATGCCCGGTTCTTCCTGTCTTTTATAGCCCTTCCATTGTGTCGCGTCAACTCTCAATTGTCATTCCGGCTTGTCCGGAATCTAAGAGGAGTATGATTCCCGACGCAGCGGGAATGACAATTCAAACACCCCGACATTACAAGGTTGACACGACAATAGGCCTCCTGAACCTTATTTAGAGTCTGTGTATAAATTGTCGTTTTTTATTTTTGTCATGTCCCGAAAGCGTTCGGGACATCCGGAACTTATTGAAAAGACTGGATTCCCGCCCAACTAACCGCGGGAATGACGGCTCTATTGTTGAGTTTATACACAGACTCTATTTAGTGTCTGTGTATGAACTACGGTCATTTGTCATTCCCGCAAGTGAAGCGCATAGGGAATCCTTCTTAAAGAGCGATTCCGGACAAGCCGGAATGACGGAAAAACGACAACTGTTCGACTTTATACACAGAGAAATTATAGGGGGCGATCAGGCTTACCCACCTCTGAGTTTTCAATACCCCCGGTCTCTGCGGCGGGGAGGTTCATTGTTTTAATAACTCTTCCCATATCCCTTTGACCTGTTTTTCCGTTTTCTCAAGGGTGCCGGAGTTGTCGATAACATAGTCGGACAATCTCGATTTATCTTCGAGGGGAATCTGGGCAGAGGCCCTCCGCCTGATTTCTTCTTCAGTGAACCCCTTCCTGATGAGCCGTTCTCTTATAACGTGCCGTTCGGCAATTACAGTGATGGTTACGTCGACCTTTTTATGATAACCCGTCTCGAAGAGGAGGGGGATTTCCGCAATGACTATACTGTCTCTATGTTTTCTATGCAACCCCTCGATTGTCTCAAAGACCCGGGGATGCAGTATCATCTCGAGCCTCTTTCTCGTGGCCTCCGATGAGAAGACCATCTCTGCAAGGCGGCCACGGTCGACAGCGTTATTGTTTATCACTCCTTCACCGAATTCCTTTAGTATCTCCTCCTTTATTTCCGGATCCTCAAGTGCACCGTGCACAATCTTGTCGGAATCCGCGGTGACGGCGCCAAGTTGTCCGAAGATCTGAAGGACCGTTGATTTGCCGCTGCCAAAGCCCCCGGTAAGGCCGATCAGCATCAGAGATCCTCTATCATCTTCTTGAGGTCGGCGATGACCTTCGATGCATCTTCAGAACCAATAGCATCGAGGTCAACATCCCTGATGATACTTATGAGGGGTTCATAGTTGGTGGAAAAGAGGTCGAGTTGCCGGATCTTCTTTCCGCTCTTCCTTCCGGCGACCCTGGGTGTTCCAAACTCGGTAATCTCGCAACTCTCCAGGTTCCCAAGCACCTCCTTTGCCCTCTTTATAACCGGATCAGGCAGTCCGGCAAGACGTGCAACCTGGATGCCGTAGCTCTTATCGGCCGGGCCCCTTTCTATCTTTCTCAGAAAGATGATCTCATCTCCCCATTCCTTTACGGCGATGTTGTGGTTTTTGACGCCGTTCATTGTCAGACCAAGTTCCGTGAGTTCGTTATAGTGGGTGGCAAAGAGTGTGCGTGCAGAAATTTTATTTGCAATGTATTCAGCCACGGCCCAGGCAATGCTGATACCGTCAAATGTGCTTGTACCCCGGCCGACCTCATCAAGGATTATCAGGCTTCTGTCTGTGGCGTTATGGAGGATGTTGGCTGTTTCTATCATCTCAACCATAAAGGTGCTCTGCCCCTCTGAAAGGTAGTCTGAAGCGCCGATCCGTGTAAAAATCCTGTCCGCACACCCGATTTTTGCCTGGGTTGCAGGAACAAAGGAGCCTATCTGGGAGAGAAGCACTATCAGTGCCACCTGTCTCATGTAGGTGGATTTTCCGGCCATGTTGGGTCCTGTTATGATGAGGAGCTTATGGTCGTCACTGTCCACGTAAGTGCTATTGGGTATGAACCTTTCGTCCCTGGAGATCTTTTCAAGGACTGGATGGCGACCGTCTATGATCTCAATCCTGCCTGTGTCATCGACCGCCGGTTTTACATAGTTGTTGCGCCTTGAAACGATTGCGAGAGAAAGGAGGAAGTCAAGGGCTCCAATGGCCCTTGCCGTCTTCAGTAAATCTCCTGTTGAATGGGCTACACGTTCAAGCACCTCGATAAATACCTCATATTCAAGGCTCTTAAGGCGCTCCTGGGCGCCTAATACCCGGTTTTCATACTCCTTGAGTTCCTCGGTGATGAACCTCTCCGCCCCAACAAGTGTCTGTTTTCTGATGTAATTTTCCGGTACGAGATGGAGATTCGATTTTGTTACCTCTATGTAATAGCCGAAGACCCTGTTGTACCCGATCTTTAAAGAGGAAATACCCGTTCTTTGCCTCTCCCTGGATTCAAGTCCTGCAATATAGCCCTTCCCTTCAGTGGAGATTTCACGTAACTCATCCACTGACTGTCTGTAGCCGGATCTGATTATCCCACCCTCTTTGAGGGTTGCCGGGGGGTCATCCTGTATTGATTCCTCTATGAGATTTTTAAGGTCGTGGAATTTATCTATTTCTCCTGAGATGCGTTCAATAAGCGCTGATTCAGTCTTCCGGAGTATCCTCTTTATTTCGGGTATGTAGGCAATGGAATTCCTGATTGCAACAAGATCTCGGGGAGAGGCCGAGCCCTGAAGAACCCTTGTTCCAAGCCTCTCGATATCCTGTATCCGCCCGAGGTAAGTCCTCAGACCCTCCTGCATCTCATAGTCCTTGATCAGGTCCTCTACGGCATCAAGTCTCTCCCTGATTCTTCCCTCGTTTACAAGGGGTTTGAATATGGCCTGTCTCAGGAACCTTCCACCCATTGGGGTTAGAGTTTCGTCCATGATTTCAAGCAGTGTTCCCCTGCTTGTTCCATCGCGGAGGTTATGGGTCAACTCGAGGTTTCGTTTGGTGACGGAATCGAGAAACATATAGTCTCCCTGGTTCAGGACGGTTGGATGATTGAGGATGACAGCGCCTTTGCGGTTTTCTTCAAGGTAGTTAAGGAGGGCGCCGGCTGCGGATATGGCATACTTGAACTCCTCGCACCCATAGGCCTCGAGTGAATATACCTTGAAGTATTCAAGCAGTTTCCTGTATGACTCGCTATAATCAAAGAGCCAGTCATCGTAATAGGTGACGAAATAGCCATCAAGTGCGGTGCTGTAATGAATATCATCCTGTATGCCTCTGGGACAGAGGACCTCTCTTGGTTCGAATCGGTTTATCTCGTCTGCTATATCCTTGTCCGTCTCATAGAGGAAGAACTCACCCGTTGAGAGATCGGCCACCGAGATACCCTGATGCCTGCCGGAGGGATAGAGACTCAGAATAAAGATGTTCTCCTTTGGATTATCGGGCTGGTGGGTCCCCGGGGTTATAACCTTCGTCACCTCCCGTTTTACAATTCCCTTTGCCTCCTTCGGGTCTTCGGTCTGTTCACAGATTGCAACCCTGTATCCGGCATTGACGAGTTTTGAGATATATGTTTCAGCTGAAAAGTGGGGTACTCCACACATAGGGATGGGGTTGTCCTTTCCCCTGTCCCTGGTGGTGAGGGTTATCTGGAGGATGGATGATGCTGTTACCGCATCATCCCCGAACATCTCGTAAAAGTCTCCGAGTCGAAAAAAAAGGATTGCGTCAGGGTGCTCTTCCTTGATGCTGAAATATTGTTTCATGAGGGGTGAAAGTTCGGCCATATAGGTTATTTAAAACGATTCGGTATGGAAAGTTCAACTTCCGGATCTGAAAACAGATATAAAACCTTCAACGACAGAGGTATCGGCGCTTTCATTCATTCATTGTCGTCAGGCATCCATCCATCCCCCGGGATAATCACGAAGCTTTTCGGGACTCAGCATCCATGTGAAGCTTTCATCAGTATGGGCAGGATATTCCAGGATATTCTTTTCAGACAGGATGGACAGGATGACGGATTTTTTCTTTTATCCTGTTAATCCTGTTTAAACTTAGGTGTCAGTCTTTATCTTCCCTACTGTGCTGTGGCTAAGCCGCTTTAACCAGTTGGTCCTGTTCACAGCGGTTGAATTTACCTGTGCGGGCAAACCTGTTTAATTTCAGGGTTCCTTTGCATTTTTATCCGTCCGTGTATGATAAATCGTTCATTTCGAAGTCTCTGTGAGGGGTTTCCTTATGCATCCCTCCCCCTTGGTGGGGGGAGGGCGAGGTCCGAAGGACTCCGGACTCCTTCGGAGGCGTGGGTGCTTAAGATGCTGTTTTCACTCTCCCCTTAATCCCCTCCCATCAGAGGCTGTGTCATAATCCTGAAAGCGTACATGATGTCATTCTGAATTTATTTCAGAATCTCGTATTTTCAATATGTTACGTTTTATATAGATCCTGAAACAAGTTCAGGATGACAATTATGACACAGCCTCTCAAGGGCGGGGAGACTTTAAGATACTCCGTCCCGAAATGTCGGGACGGCGGGGAGGTTCATTTAAGCTGTTTTTTACCGAAATTTTTAAAGATTATCGATTTATCTTGAAAAAATTGACCATTTTGGGTTAATTTATCCTGTAATATAGCGAAAATAATTATGGGAGGATTAGAATATGGCGAAAAAGTATGTTTATTTTTTTGGTGATGGAAAAGCTGATGGGAGGGCCGGCATGAAAAACCTCCTTGGTGGAAAAGGTGCAAACCTTGCTGAGATGACTAACATGGGGATTCCTGTTCCACCGGGCTTCACCATTACCACGGATATGTGCACGCTCTATTATCGTAATAAGCGTAAATATCCGCCGGAACTCAAGAAGCAGGTAGATACTGCAATGAGAAAGGTTGAAAGGATCATGGGCAAGAAGTTCGGCGATCCTGAAAACCCCCTCCTTGTTTCGGTTCGTTCGGGGGCACGTCAGTCGATGCCGGGTATGATGGAAACTGTTCTGAACGTTGGTCTCACGTCAAAGACGATTCCGGGAATGATCGCCAATACCAATAATGAGCGGTTTGTTTATGATGCCTATCGCAGGCTGATAATGATGTATTCGGATGTTGTCATGGAAAAGGCCGCAGGTATTGAAGCGGAGGAGGGTGAGGGTATTCGTGAAAAGCTTGAGCATGAACTTGAAATGATGAAGAAGAGAAAGGGATACGACAGTGATACCTACCTCACCGTCGATGACCTGAAGACACTCTGTGACAACTTCAAGAAGATCGTCAAAAAGACACTCAAGAAGGATTTTCCCGATGATGCCCGGAAACAGCTCTGGGGTGCAATCAGCGCTGTCTTCCAGTCATGGATGGGGAAACGAGCCATTTCTTACAGGAAAATTGAGAAAATACCTGAGGAGTGGGGCACGGCTGTCAGTGTTGTTGCCATGGTATTCGGCAACACAGGGGATAAGTCTGCTACAGGCGTTGCCTTCACAAGAAATCCGGCAACGGGTGAGAACAAGTTTTTTGGTGAATGGCTGCCAAACGCCCAGGGTGAAGATGTTGTTGCCGGGACAAGAACACCGAACCCCTTAAACAAGGCTGGTAAAACGGCTGATACGAAGCACCTCCCATCCCTGGAAGAAGTGATGCCAAGGCTTTACAGACAGCTATACAGCATACGGAGAAAGCTTGAAAAGCATTACAGGGATATGCAGGATATCGAATTCACCATTGAAGAGGGTCGGCTCTGGATGCTCCAGACGAGGGTAGGAAAGAGGAACGGACAGGCCGCCATCCGCATGGCCGTTGAGATGGCCAAGGAGGGTATGATCTCGAAAGAGGAAGCCATTCTTCGCGTCAAACCGGAACAGATCGATGAACTCCTTCATCCCAGTGTTGATCCTGCTGCTGAAAAGAAGGCTGTCGAGCTTGCCAAGGGACTTCCGGCCGGACCTGGAGGTGCCGAAGGAAGGGTGGTCTTTACCGCCGATGATGCCGAGACATGGGCGGGCAAGGGTGAGAAGGTTATTCTTGTCAGAACTGAGACTTCACCTGAGGACGTTCATGGGATGCACGCAGCCGAGGCGATCCTTACCGCTAAAGGTGGAATGACGAGTCACGCCGCCCTTGTTGCCAGAGGATGGGGTAAGTGTTGTATAGTCGGTTGTTCGGAACTCAATATTGATCTGCAGAATAAAAAGATCAACGTCAATGGCAGAGTACTCAAAGAGGGGGACTGGATTACCCTCAATGGGACAAGGGGACGTGTTTATGAGGGGTCGCTCAACCTCCTTCCCGCCAACCCTAAACATAACAGGTGGTACAAAGAACTTATGAAGTGGGTTGATCAGGTGAGGAGGCTGAAGGTAAGGGCAAATGCAGATACCCCTCACGATTCAAAGGTGGCCAAAAGCTTCGGCGCTGAAGGTATCGGACTCTGCAGAACCGAACACATGTTCTTTGAGGGAGACAGGATCAAGGCGGTTCGTGAGATGATACTGTCTGATACGGTCGAGGGGAGGAGAAGGGCCATCGAAAAACTCCTCCCTATGCAGAAGGGGGATTTCAAAGGCATTTTCAAGGAGATGAAAGGTCTGCCGGTTACCATAAGACTCCTTGATCCGCCACTTCACGAATTCCTCCCGCATACAGAGAGTGATCTCGGGGAACTTGCAAAGACAATGAATGTTTCTTTCGAAAAACTCGATGCCAAGAACAAATCGCTATATGAATACAATCCGATGCTCGGACACCGTGGATGCAGATTGGGAATAACCTTTCCGGAGATATATGAGATGCAGGTGCGTGCCGTCATGGAGGCTGCCTGTGAACTTTCAAGGAAGAAGATCAGGGTTATGCCTGAGATTATGATTCCCCTTGTCAGTCTTGTTAAGGAACTCGAGAGTATGCGTGACCTTGTGATCAATATAGCCGAGGAGGTTAAAAAGAAATACAAGGTGAAGGTGAAGTATTCCGTTGGGACGATGATAGAGTTGCCACGTGCCTGTGTTACTTCCGACCAGATTGCCGCCGTTGCTGATTTTTACTCTTTCGGTACGAACGACCTTACCCAGACGACCTATGGGCTCTCAAGGGATGATGCAGGAAGGTTTCTGCCCTTTTACCTTGAAAAGGGTATCATCAAGATTGATCCCTTCATCACCATTGATACGGAAGGTGTCGGCGCTTTAATGCAGATGGCGGTCAAGAAAGGCAGAAAGGTAAAGAAGGACCTCAAGCTGGGAATATGCGGTGAGCACGGTGGAGAACCTGCGTCAGTTGAGTTTTGTCATGGAATTGGTATAGACTATGTGAGCTGTTCTCCCTTCAGGGTACCTATAGCCAGGTTTGCAGCCGCACAGGCTGTCCTGAAGGAAAAAAAGTAAGTCGTTAAATTCAATAAATCTGGAGGCCATGATGAGAAAGGCTTTTGCTGCATTAATGATTTTAGGGTTATTTGCTACCGGATGTGCTACACAGGAGTACGTTGCCAAGCAGATCGAGCCTGTTCAGAAGAAGGTGGATTCCCTTGACCAGAGGGTCAACGCACTCATGAAGAGAGTTGATGCCCTAAAGGGGAGGGTTTCAGGCCTTGAGTCTGAGCTGAATTCAGTCAGGTCGCTTGCCGAGGAGGCAAAGAGGCTTGCCAAGAGGGCGGACAGCAAGGCTGACGAGGCATTAAATAAGGCCGAGTCTGCGGTGCGGAGGGCTGAGGCCGCACTTCAGAAGAAACTGAGAAAATAGCCATATATGTCATTCTGACGGAGGTGGGTGTGATTGAGATGCTGTTATCACCCTCTCCTTAATCCGACTGATAGGACTGATGGGAGATGCTGTTATCACCCCCCCTTTAATCCCGTATCAAGTATGGGACGGCGGGGAGGTTCATTTTGGCGAGTGTCGCGTCAACTCTCAATTGTCATTCCGGCTTGTCCGGAATCTAAGAGGAGTATGATTCCCGACGTAGCGGGAAGGACAATTCAAACCCCGACATTACCAAGGTTGACACGACACGAGCAGGTTTCTCTGATTAGTTGCCGGGTTAATAAAAAGATAATCCGTTACGTTCTCAGGTGGTCTCAGGTGGAGACCGACCGCTCACTTGGTTTTTCTTATTCTGAATCCTTTAAGGCTTTGAGTGCTGATTCTCACGGGGTATCCCCCATTGGCGTTTACTGCCCTGTAAAGGAGTTTGTCGTCCACTTTGTCGAGCAATCCCCTTTTTCTCAGAAGGGTTATGGCATCCTGGAGGATCTTCTTTTTCCCTCTGTAGTCCCTGTGAACCTCTATATATACCTCGCCGTCTATTGCCCCTATCTTTACGGGCTGGTAAACAATAAGCACCCTGTTTCTTACGGAGACAAGTCTGAAGAGGGACACTATGTCTTCCGGGTACATCCTTATACACCCGTGACTTACCTGTCTTCCAATACCGAGGGGCTTGTTGGTTCCATGAATGAGGTATTCAGGACGGGATAACCTGAGGGCGTACCTGCCAAGGGGGTTTTCCGGCCCCGGTGGAACGATATCCGGGAGGTCGGGATATTCATCCCTGATTGAAGGCGGGATCGTCCAGGCAGGATTTTTTAATTTCTCATTTACCCTGAAACTCCCAAGAGGAGTTTCTCCCCCGGCCCGGCCTATCCCGACAGGAAAAGTGGTTACCCTCATCTTATTATTCAGTTTTTTTATCAGATATAGCCTCATTTCAGCAAGGTTTATGATGATCAGTTTATCTCCGTCACTGAGATCATCATGGAAAGAAGGGAGGATCCATGAGGTTGGGAGGGTTATCTCTCTATCTTTTCCGGGGAACCAGGGGTCTATTTCAGGATTTGCATCTGTGATCTCATTATAGCCGAGGTCATATCTCAGTGAGAGATCAATAAGGGTTTCCTTGTCGTGCTTGATGATGTATTTTTTGTTAAGACCAAAAAGTTCGTTGTTGTCTTTAATGAAATATGCGCCGCTGAATGAATATGCTTTCAGGGGCAAAAGAAGAGATAGTAAAAGAGATAAGGATATGGCAGGAATAGAAAGAAGTTTCATATAGGACTAATTAATATCATAATTTGTGCATGAATTAAGTACTCGTTACCACCATGCCCGGGGCTTGTTTGTTCGGTATGACAATCGGTCCATCGCAGTTTCAGAGTCTGGCGGAGAGGGAGGGATTCGAACCCTCGGAGGAGTGTTAACCCCTCAACCGCTTAGCAGGCGGCTGCCTTCAACCACTCGGCCACCTCTCCGGAGAACCTTGCATTAATACCGGCTGAACCACCCCATCCCTTACCGCATGGGGAAGCTTTACACTTCAAGGGGATGAAGAAACCCTTGTCGATACCTAATATAGCATATTTAGGGGGATAATTAAAAGGACTGATAGTCTCAGGTACTGCTTTATAAGTTATGTATTAACCTATGGAAAACAAGTGCTTTTTATCTACAAAACCTTTGATGGGGTTGGGAGAAGTCAGGATCCACTGAAGTGAGGACAAGAAGAACCCCGATAAGAATCGGGGTTCTTCTTGGGATTTCGTTGTTCGACAGGTATTTTCATTTAACAGGTGAGGTCAGCCACCCTGCAGTCCAGCCCTCCTTGCCTGATGAGGAACGTACCCTGATCCACTTGCCGGTCCTTTCAAGGACGGTCAACCTGTCACCCTTGTAAACCGCAAACTTGAATGCATAGTTCTTACCGGGTCCGCTTCTTACATTGAGTCTGCTTGCATTAACAATGACCTGTCCGGAGGCGCCGGCAGATGCAGGTTGTGAGGGTGCGGAGACAGCCCGGGGCTGTGCTGAATCGCCGGATTGTCCGTAATGATAGTATCTCTGCGGCGTCTTGGACGCAACAAATTCAACGGCCTTTTTAATGCAGATTCTGAGGGCCTTTTCTATGGGTGTGTTTTTCCAGACGGAGAGGCCGCCGACAAGGGCGCCGCTTCCTCCCCAGCCACCCAGGAGGCCGCCCATGTTTATATCCGTTGCCTCTCCTTCGACCGAGGTTGCGGCAACAATACGGGAGGTCCTTGTGTCGATTATTCTAACATCTATTGCCATATGGGATTTTTTGAATCCACCCACTATTCCGCCAAGAATGCCATGACCAATCCCCCCAAGTCCTCCGCGTGCGCCCGAGGCGTTCCCTTCAAACTCGGTAACCGAACCTACAACGAGGAGTTCAGCGCCCTCTATCTGGCCGGTGGGTGCAGCCGTGTCTTTTCTTATACGGCCTGATGTGCCGAGGTCCTGTTCCTTCAGGACATCGCCCAATGTCTGCCTTTCAAGGACGATAAACCTGTTTGTGTTAAAAAGGGCGGTTGTTAGCTGGTCTGCCATACCATCACCGATCCGTCCGTTCCACCATCCTTTCCCTGTTTTATCCTTAAAGCGAGCAACGGCAATCCGTGCCTTTGGACCGTTGTATGCTTCAGCCTGGACCTCGGAGATCGAAGGGCTTCCCTGCCCGGATGTAACAGTTGCCTTCGGTTCGGTAGAAACACACCCCGATGTTATCAGACCCAGAACCAGGATAATGAAAAAAGCCCTGACAAAACTTTTAGGTACCATTGTTACCCCCTTATATGAGTTGATTGTATTCAATAGCGTTTAGGTAAAATATACCATAAAAAAAATAAAAGTCACAACTTTCGGGGTTCAGCTTTGCTGATTTACGATGCATCCTGACGAAAGTCCCGACCTTTGGCCGGAGAGCTTGACTGAAGGAGTTTTCTCATTCGTACTTATACATCAACTGTTTATTATCGACATCCGGCACGGTGAGGATACGTTTTTCAGGTGGTTTTTTCAATTCTTTTTCAAGATACCGTGCACGGGCTAAAATTGACGGAGGCTTTTCTTTTATGTTTTTGAGGAATCTCCAGAGCCAGCCCGGCCCCTTAACAACCTTTGGGTTAAGTTTCAATGCCCTTTTGTAATCGGCAAGGGCAAGTCTGTATTTGCCCATGCGGTCGTAAAGGATTCCCCTGTCGGCATAGGCAATCGCCTGATCAGGATCAAGGTCGATCGTCCTGTTGAGGTTTTTCATGGCTTCCCTGTTATTTCCCATCTGCATATATGTAATAGCAAGGCCGAGATAGGCGTCGGGATGTTCGGGGTTGGTCTTCAGAGCAAGATTAAACTCCTCTATGGCGTCCTTGTACAGGCCGTCTTCGAGCCGGTAATTACCCTTCTTTACATGATAATCACCCGGGACATCTTCAACCTGAGTGCGCCAGTAGAATACAAAAATTACTATTGCAACAAAAAGGCCGAAAACAATAATGCCGGTTATATTTCCCCTTTTGAATATACCCATAATGACGGATTATCTCCTGATTGCGGTTGGATTCAATAACTCATCAGAGATGAAACTCTGAATAGTTAACCACCGAAGCCGAAAAATTTGAATAGTATAAAGCGATTATAAAGAAAGGCAAAGGTCATGGACAAGACCGCTGCTATAAGGTTGGTTTTTTTCCTGAGACTCAGAAGCTCATTCTCCGTAAGATCCCTTTTTACCTTCCTTTGATGTTTGTTAACACTCACGGCCAGTATGAACTTGCGTGTTGGGAGAAAGAGGATAAGACCAAACAACAGGGAACTTGCTCCATACCATGCAACCATCCATTTTTCCATGATCCGTTATGTCCTTTTTCAGGAATTTAAGGAGGGGGATGTGTCAATGACACATCCCCCCTTGTGCTATTTTAGAGTTTATGGTTTGTCGACGTCAAGCCTTGCGACCTTAATGTCGCCGATATCCTCAACAAGTGCAACAACATCCGTGTCAGGCATCGTTGACAGCTGCATCCTGTAGGCAAGGAACCACATCATAGCGACGCCCAGTCCCCACCAGATGATTTGCCATGCCCATATCGAGGGTATACCGAAGATCCATGTTGAGGCGTCATTGGGGTTACCGAAGATCGTGTTGCCAATGACCGCACCCGGACCGATAGCAAATAAGAACCACAGGAGGGTAATAATCCAGGCAACAGGTACGAGACCCTTCTTTTCCTGAGGAAGACTTGCATGCTCTTTCAGGAAATTGTGGAACTTCATCCTATGTGCTCGGGCCTCGACAGTCTGTGTGAAGAACGAGACGAGGACCGCTGTGCCTAAATTGAACATTATACCCCAACCGGCGGAGTGTATGGTGAGGGGCCATCTTCCCCATGCAGTAATCCCGAACCACTTCTGTCCGATTGTCTCGGTTAAGGTTACGGCAATAAGGCCGGCAACCAACCCGAGAGATACACCGGTCCTTGTCAGCCACGGCCACCAGCATGCACCGATCAGTGCCGGCCACATCTGGAACCCGTATGCCACGGCAAGACCGCCGAGTAGAACGAGGGCGTCGTGTGACGTGGTTGCAACAAAAAGGGCCAGGCCGGTAATAATGAGCACGCCGATACGGCCGAAGAGCTTCTGGGTGACGTGTGATGCTCCGGGGTTAAGAAATCTCTTGTAGAGGTCCCTTGTGAGCATTCCGGCTGCGGTTGACATGTAGGCGGCGCCTGTTGACTGCATGGCTGCAAGGGCACAGACGGCAAGAAGTCCCACAAGCCAGGGCGCCGTATGGGACAGGAGGTAAATGAGTGCGGGGACGATCATACCCTGTTTCCCCGGGGTCTTCATGATGTCACCACCGACATTAAGGATATCCTTGTACCCTGCCTTGATCATCATGGGGTCTGCACCGATCAGATGTGCACCAAGGCCCTGTATGGCGGTGAAAACGATGAGTATGAACCCGATGCCGAAAGCTGATGCCCAGACCTGTTGCGGGGCAAAGGGTTTGGGGTTCTTGTTGGCGAAAGACCACATGGAAAATGCAGGGGCTGACTGGATTCCCATAAGAGCGAACATGTATGTAAGGATCATTATTCCTGTCCATGCCCCCCCTGCGGCCTTTGGACCGGCCTTGACAAATTGGATAACACCGGGGATGGCTATGTAGTGACTGTAACCGTCCGGCGTTCGCTTCGGGTCAAGCTGGGCAAGCTTTGCTATCCCGTCGCTTAAGGCGCCCATGCCGCCTACGTAGTTAAGGGTGATCAGGCCTATGGCGACGATACCGCCTGCAAGCAGGATGCACTGCACGGTATCCACGTAAGCCACTGCCCTGAGACCCCCTGATGCCACGTATATAACAACCACTATTGCAAGCATCCACATCCCGACTTCAACACCAAGGAGACCGTCGGTAAGGACCTCGAAGAGGAATCCGGATGCCCTGAGCTGGATACCGAGGTAAGGAACGGAGAAGACCAGTGCAACCAAAACGGTCAGTATCCTCATTACATCTGTCTGAAAGTAGTCGGCAAACATCTCGCCGGGTGTTACATACCCGAACCTCTTACCGAGCATCCATTGGCGTTTCAGGAAGATAACGCCGGTAAAAGGTATTGTGATTGCATAAAAGGATGCATATGCATACTGAAAACCATCACGGTAAACGAGCCCGGGATGTCCCATAAATGTCCATCCCGAAAAGGATGTTGCCGTTGCTGCAAGCACAAAGACCCAGATGGGTATCTGCCTTCCGGCGATAAAGTAATCAGATGCCGTCTTGGCCATACGGGCACCCTTGATCCCCCAAAAAATACAGTAGGACCAGTAAGCTGCAACAAAGATAAATAACCATATTGTAGTTGTAGTCACCTTTACCTCCTTCTTTTATTTTTACTGCCTTCTTTTAAAGCATTTCTTGTCTTTCACCTCCCTTCAATCAGGATTTGCCGACCATAAGGAGTTCACCTAATGTGTGAACTCCGCAGTCGCGCAGAAATCTGACGAACCTCTGAAAAAGCTGCGCAGTAAGATATGCGTCAAAGAGGGCGTTGTGGGCCTCTTTGACGTGTATTCCGTATTTCTTTGCCATGGAGCAGAGGTCCTTCTTGATGGTCATGCCATGGTAATGCCTGGCAAACTGGGAATCGTTGTCGTATAGCCACTCATGGATATTGAATGTGTCGATTACAGGGTTCCGGAGTTTAACCCCGAAGAGCTGTTTCATGTACCGGTTGACAAAGTTGAGATCTATGAAAACGAAATGACCGATCAGGGTTGAGTCCCCGATATATTCTATGAAATCGGTAAGGACGGATCTTATATTATCGGCGCCGGCAAGATCGGAATGTGTTATGCCGTGAATAACAACACTTTCACCGTTGAGTTCCGACTCAGGGCTTACGAGCCTGTAAAATGTCTTTGTAGGAAATATCTTTCCCCCTCTCATCTTCACGGCGCCCATGGAGATTATGGAGTCCTTCTTGAAGTCAAGGCCCGTCAGCTCCGTATCAAAGGCAACGAAGTCCGTGTCTTCAATCCTGTTATCCCTGTTGATCCTCTTTCCAATGGTCTTATGCACCCTCAGGGATACAGGAAGCTCCTTCCTGTCTTCAAGACCGAACAGCTTTGTCAGGATAGACGTCATTAAGGTGTCCTTTCCGTTCTGTATCCCTTCTCAATTACATCGTATATATTTACGATGAGGTTGAATGCCTCTTTGAGGGTCTTCCTCTCAAGGTACCCGAACCCCTCGGGATTGATGAAGTCATCCGGCTCTATGCCTTTTTCTATCTGCTCTATCTGATTATAAATCAGCAGCATTAACAGGTAGTCAAAGGCCCTGAGGAGGTCTTCTCCCTCTTCGAAGGCATGTTTCTTTGTTAATGCCCGTTCCCTTTTAAGTGTCGAGGTCTCGATTATTCCTTTCTCCAGTGAGAAGATCCTGATGGATGAGACTATGGGGAGTATTCCCTTTGTGTAAATATCCAGCTCGTTTTTATGTTCACCGGACTTTTCAACAACCAACTTCCTGAAAAAACCAAGAGGGGGCCTGTTTTCTACGGTTTTGGTTGCAATGTAATCCATGTATTCCTCCGACTCGCCGACGACCTTCCTGATTTGATCATTCAGTTCCTTCAGTAAGGATCCTTCACCCCTGATTGAACGCATATCGAGGAGATCAATATCAGGGTGATACTGAAACGGTGCAGAGGAGTATTTCCTGAAGATGGATATCCATTCAGAGAGTGACCTGACGGCTTCTTCGGAGATAACGAGGCGTTCATCCGGACAGGAGGCCCCTGGTTTGCTTATCGCCCCCAGATGTTTTGTCAGTATATCGATAAACTCCCTGAAGTACTGCCGGGTGGTCTTCATTAATGTAAGGTTGTTTGTGTCCTCATGGATAATTCCGAGTTTTATATGGGGATTGAGCGTAAGTTCCCGTCTTCCGCCGTCACCGAAGATAAAGAGTGAATAGTGCAGGGGTGACGGCCCTATAGATTTTTCTATATGGTCGACAATCTTGTTGACAACCTTGTCCAGCACTTCCGAAATAAGTCCGGTGAGGTTGTACGCCCGAGCCCCGTCCCTGAGGAGGTTTGAGACCACGGTGTTCATCTTTACGAATACCTGGGGAATTGTACTGATATCGTGGAGCCTCTCAATCTCATTGACAAGTGCGGTTGGTGACTGGCCCTGAAGAAGCATGAAATCGTGGTTGGAAACAAGCCCCTTCAGGCTGCCGTTGTCTACGACGAGTATATGGTGTATGTTGTACCGGATCATCCGTAAGAGGGCCTCAAAACAGAATTCATCGGCATCGACCCGGATGAGGTGCGGACTCATAATGGTATGCACAGGTTCGTCAATATCCCTTTCCCTTGCAACCACCTTTGTCCTGAGGTCCCTGTCTGTAATAATCCCGATGGGGACCCCTGAGCTATCCGTGATAATCAGCGAGCTGATCTGCTCATCACTCATAAGACGTGCCGCTCTCCTGATAGGGGTGTCCCGGGGGACGACGACAGGTTCCCGTCTTACGATATCACCAACCGATGTAGTAAAGAGCACCCGGTCGCCTTCTCCTATGAGGGAAAATCTCTTCCTGGTCTCTTCATAAGTCTTGTCTATAAAGTTGATAAAGAAGGACTTAAGGAAATACTCATTGAGTGAGGGATTGGTTTCAATGATTGATATTACCCGCTGCTTAGGGACAAGGTAGCAGATCGTATCCTCAACTGCAAGTACATTGGCCCTTGAACGGTCACTGCTTATGAGTGAGATGAATCCAAAGAGTTCACCTTCGCTTCTGTAATCTATGAGGATCTCCTCACTTTCATCGGACTGGATATAGACCTTAACCGCGCCCTTCTTTACAATACGCAGATATTCCGTTGGAGGGCCGTTCTGTGTAAGTATCATATACCCCTTGGGATAGTACTCGAGGGAAACATCCTCAAACAGTAATTCAAGGTCCGGTTCATCGAGGAAACTGAAGGGTGGATACTTTTTGAAGAAACTCTTTACCTCGTCGTTTAACATGATCGGACAGAAATGAGCAAAATTAATGCCAGCAAGATTAACTGACCGGGGTATAGTTCTATCTGAAACCGGTTCCGGTGTTTAAGCCGGAGAAGTTTCAATGGTTCTTTCAATGAGGGATGAAGCATAATATTCTTAAAAATGAAGGGTTTTTCGACAGATATGTTTGTCTGTGTTTAAAATAGAGGAGTATCCTTCAATCTAAAAGCCTGTCTTGTGGAAGGTGATTTTTTTGTGTGTGAAAAAATGTTGGATCGGTTGTGTTACGTAATGCTACATAGTGTTACATGTTTATACCCGTATTAAAGAGGGTTTGATGCCTTTTTCTATATATGGAGGTTACACTTTGTAACTATTCACTCCTGCTTGTTACCGGAGGTAACATCGGTTTTTTAAGTCCCCATTTTTTCCTTTTTTCCCACAGGGTTTTCCTTGTAATCCCCAGCTTTTCAGCAAGTTCCTGCTCTCCGTAGATATGCTGATACTTTACTACAAAGGACTTCGTGTACTCTTCAATTGTCATTTCCTTTTTGAGCGATTCTTCAAAAAAGGATTCGGTTATGGTTAAGTTTTCAGGCAGATGTTCTGTTTCAATAATGTCGTAATCTGATATTAAAACGGCCCTTTCAATCACATTCTGTAACTCCCTGATATTTCCGGGCCAGTTGTAACTGATAAGGATGGAGAGTGATTCCGGAGAAAACCTCTTCTGCCGTCTTCCAATATCCTGGGAGTATTTGTGTAGATAATGATTGATTAAGAGGGGGACGTCCTCCTTTCTGTCTCTAAGGGGGGGGAGTTTTATCGTGATAACATTGATCCTGTAATAGAGGTCTTCCCTGAAGTGCCTGTTCTTGACTGCATCGAAGAGATCCCTGTTGGTTGCGGTGATGAACCTTATATCCACCTTTTTTAACTTTAAACCACCCACGGGTCTCAATTCCTGATCCTCGAGCACCCTAAGCATCTTTACCTGGAAATACTGCGGAATATCACCTATCTCGTCGAGAAATACGGTGCCTCCATCGGCCTCCTCAAGCAACCCCTTCTTAGAGACAACAGCGCCGGTAAAGGCGCCCTTAACATGCCCGAAGAGTTCGCTTTCAAGGAGGTTTTCCGGTATGGCGGAGCAGTTTATCGGTACAAAGGGCATATCAGCGCGCGAACTGTTGTGGTGGATAATCCTTGCAAAGAGTTCCTTTCCCGTTCCTGTTTCACCGAGCAGGAGGATGTTACTTTTTGTATCGGCAATCTTCTTTATCTCTGAAATAATATTCTTGATGGCAGGACTTTCTCCGATGATGATGCTGAAGTCATAGTGTTTCTGGAGCTCTCTTTTGAGCAGGACATTCTCTCTCTGGAGGGCCTTCTGTTTAAGGGCATTTCTTACAACCTGCTTGATCTCCTCGTGTATTATGGGTTTCATTATATAATCGTAGGCCCCGGCCCTTAATGCCTTAACAGCGGTATCAAGGGATGCAAAGGCCGTTATCACGATGAAGACCTGATCCGGGGAGTTCTTCTTAATCTTTTCAAGCATCTCTATCCCGTCCATGGATGGGAGGATGATATCGGTTATAATCACGTCGTAGAGGTTGTCTTCAGTCAGGTTAAGCCCCCTTTCAGCGGATTCGGCCGTGTCGACAATAAAGCCCTCCCTTGTAAAGATACGCCTCAACGATTCCCGCAATGTCTCTTCGTCTTCTACAATCAGGATGCTTTTTGACATATGATCTCCTTAATCTTTTTTATTTATCGGGATCTTTATAATAAAACGTGTTCCCTTCCCCTTTTCAGATTCTATATCAATGGTTCCTCCATGATCCTTTATTATACTGTAACATATACTCAGCCCGAGGCCTGTGCCCGTTGTGGGGCCCTTTGTACTGAAAAATGGATCAAAGACCTTGTCCTTGTGCTCTATGTCTATACCATGTCCGGAATCGGAGAAAATCATCTCAACAAACCCGTTCAGCGGTTTTATCAATATTGAAAGGTCACCGCCGTCGGGCATGGCATCCCTTGCATTAAGCAGGAGATTCAGAAAGACCTGCTGGATCTGGTCGGGGTCAAGCTTAAGGGGCGGCGTTTCCAGTATTTCCGATCTGATCGTGATTTTCCTGAAATGCTTGTCATACTTTACCAGGTCAAGGGTATTATTTAGGATGTCTTTCAGGTTGGTGGGAATCTTCTGCCTTGGATAGAGCCGTGCAAAATCTCCGAGGTTCTTCACGATTCTTGCAATCCTGTTGACATGCAGGTTTATTGTCTCGAGCGCCCCCTTTACAAATCCGGAGAGGTCCTCTGTCTGGAGTTCCTGAACAAGGGATGAGATGGAAGCAAGGGGGTTACCGATCTCGTGTGACACTCCGGCGGCAAGCCTGCCGATGCTTGCATGCTTTGTTGCCCTGAAGAGGTCCTCTTCTATCTTCTTTTTCTCTGTAATGTCTTCAAGGACAAGGACGAACCCCTTCTCTGCTCCGGTCAGTCTGCTGAGATATCCCTTGAGGATCATTGCCGGTCCGAACGTCCTGTTGCAGGTGATTTCCCCCTCCCTGAGTTTCTGCGAAAAGATGTCGGGCTCAAGACAGCTGAGCAGTATCTTTGCCTCTACATCCAGGGCATCCTCCTTGCTGATGCCGGTGATCTTCTCCATGGCGAGGTTCCAGTACCTGACCTGGAGACGTTCGTTGAGTGTTGCCACTCCGAGGGGGATACTCTCGATGATATTTTCACTGAATTCCTTCAGCATAACAAGTTGTCTGTTGGCCTCGGCAAGTTCCTGCCTGGAGAGCCGCAGGCTTCGTGATATCCTCCTTATGGAAGCAGAGATCTGCACCTTTTCGTCAGGAGTAAGAATGGTGCGGTCCTGGAAGATCAGGGTGCTTACGGTAGGGCCGAGGACTCCGGAGAGGATTCTCTCTGCTTCAGTACGGAGGTGTATCAGGCCCTCCTCTTTAATGGATTCCCTTGAAAAGTAGTTCTTCAGGAGGAATCCGTCTACTGCTTCCCTTGCCTCTGAAGGCCCGATATACTGACCGAGTAAGGATTCAATCTCGGTTAAGGTTCCCGGCCTCGTTGAAAGAGGGAAGTCCGGGGTGGTATAGGAGTCAACGAAGATTATCGACTGTCTCGTATCAAGGTCGGACTGTTTAGTCAGGAGTGACACTGTTACGAGGAAGAATATGTTGAAGAACAGTCCCCAGAAGAGGGAGTGGCTCCATCTGTCCAGGCCTTCAAGTCCAAACAATGCCGTTGGGTTCAGTAGTCCGGAACTGAAGATATACCATACAACACCCTTGACCTCTATGATACCCGCCCTTGTCAGTGCCGGCATAAGGAGGGTATAGAGCCATATGAAAAATCCTGCAATGATGCCGGCTATCGCCCCCTTCCTGTTTGCCCCCTTCCAGTAAAGCCCGAGGAGGAATGACGGAGCAAATATTGTTACTGCCTCGAAGGACTTCAGTCCAATATCAACGAGGCTGTAATAGTCACCTATATAGATTGCAAACATGTAACCGAGAAACACACATCCTAAAATAACGAGTCTTTTGATATTCAGAATAATCTGGTATATGCTTTTCATGGCCTTGAGGCTCCATAGTGCGGGCATCACGAGGCTGTTCATGACCATTGTGCTCAGAGCGATTGATTCCACGATAACCATGGCCGTGGCAGCGGAAAACCCCCCGATAAAGGCAAAGAGCGCCAACATGGGTTGACCCTGTTTAAGGGGTATGCTCAGCACAAAGTAGTCTGCGCCCTTTTGCGAACCCTCGAGAAGGAGGCCCCCGAAGGCAATGGGTAGAACAAATATGTTGATCAGGAAGAGATAGAGGGGAAAGAGCCACATGGCTTTTTTGATATGCTTATATGATGAGTTCTCTACCACGGAAACATGGAACTGCCGCGGAAGAAACATGATTGCCATCATGGAGAGAAAGGTGAGGGACATCCATTCAAGGAAACCAAAGGGACCTTCATTCCCGATCTTCATGAGGTTGGAAAAACCCGAGTTGCTGATTCTTGTGAATATGTCTCCAAAACCCTTGAAGATACCGAAGGTTACAAAAAATCCGACAAGCAGGAATGCGAAGAGCTTTATTGCGGATTCAACGGCTATGGCGAATACGAGGCCGCCGTGCCTTTCGGAGGCATCAAGTCTCCTTGCGCCGAATATGATTGCAAAGAGCCCCAGAAGCAGGGTAATGAACCACCCGGCGAAGTGACTGCCCTGGGGTTTCCCCGACAGTATGGAGAAGGTGGTCATTATCGCCTTGATCTGCAGCCCGAGATAGGGGGTTATACCGATGACTGCAACGAAGGTGACAAGTATGGACAGGGTAATTGATTTGCCGTATCTGGAAGAGATAAAGTCGGCTATATTGGTGATCCTGTTTTCTTTTGAAAGATAAACGATCTTTCTCAAGACCAACCACCAGAGAGTGGCCATCAATGTGGGGCCTATGTATATTGTGAGAAAAATCAGGCCTGAGTTTGCCGCCTTTCCGACGCTTCCGTAGAATGTCCATGATGTACAGTAAACGGCAAGGGAGAGGGAGTATATATATGGATTCGATACTATGCTTTTCGTTTTTTCCCTGAACTCAGCATAGTAGGCAGCAAGGAAGAGCAAAAGGAGATATGCAAAGATGATCAGAAATAATGTCCAGACTGAAAACAATTAACCTCCCCTGTCTTCTTTTTCACCCAGAAATGTAGTTAGCAGTATAATTGCAATTAAAATAATCCAGACAACAAATGGATAGACTGTAAAATTGTTCCTGAATATACTGATGATCGGCCAGCTGAAGAAGACAAGGCCGAAAAAGAAGATAAATAGCCATATATCCTTTCTCATCTTATGATTATATCAGAAATTCTTATATGTTAGGTGAGTTATAACCTTTCACCCAGTTCTCTGATAGCCTGTTTTACCTGATGGGCATCAGGTGCGTTGGGGGAAAGTTTGAGGTAGGTCCGGAACTCGGTGATGGCTTCCTTGATCCTGTTGAGGTCGTACGCCAGGACCACAGCCAGGTTCTTATGGGCAAATAGGTGTTTTGGATTGTATTTAAGCGCCTTTCTGTATTCCTCCACGGCCTTCTGCGGGTTGCCGGAATTGCGGTAGCATGTGCCCATATCGACACGGACATCTGCATTTTTTGGATCAAGCTCAAGGGCCCTGGCGTATGAGACGACAGCGTCCTGAAAACGTCCGGTGTCCATCTGGAGGTTTCCGAGTTTTATCCAGGCATCGAGGTTTTCCGGTTCCTTGACAACGAGGTCTTTAAGCATATTGATGTCGCTGTCGACCCTTATCGGTTTCAGGTTGAGTTCCTGCTTTGCGGGGGGTTGGTATTCACTCCCGGATTTGTCCTTACAGGCATTAAGGGTGATCCCCATCAGCAGGAAAAGGAATATAAGCAGGATTATTTTTGCAGGGAGTTTCATATTGAGCCGTTATTCATCATAACGTTATGACAGGATTTCTGAATGTGCCTGATTAACTCAAACTTAAGTAGTGTCTGTTAATAAATTACAGTCATTTGTCATTCCCGCAAGTGAAGCGCGTCGGGAATCCTTCTCAAAGAACGATTCCGGACAAGCCGGAATGACGGAAAAAGGACAACTGTTCGAGTTTATACACAGACTCTAATTATCGGATACCCCGGGGGGTATGAGTGGCGGGGTGGACGGGACTCGAACCCGCGACCTCCGGCGTGACAGGCCGGCGTTCTAGCCAGCTGAACTACCACCCCAAATAACGATTGTTATTTTAAATTTACCGGACTGAATAAGTCAATAAGGATGACCAGGATGACTCAGGATTTACAGTGCACCTTGCCGAAAGCACCGAAGTGCCGGAGGCAAATATAAAGATAAAATATCAAAACATTACATTGCTATGCTGTAAGGCATGCCATCGGCAAGCTTCGACCTTTGGTCGGAGAGCTTGACCATATTTTAATATCCTCATCGTCTGATTTATATCGGGACCGTAAAAAATGTTACTTTTTGTTTCATGGGGGTATAACAAGTTGTAACGCTGATCGTAATGGCCGGTTGATATTATGCTGTGCCCGGCATCCTCAGGAGGTCACTGAACCGGTTCGGAATGACAATATTTCAGACAGGCTCTTTGCAGCGTTGAGGTTAGCTATACAACAAGGCATCCCAGGCACTTAATTTGCAAGTTTTTGCATTATCACATTATCAGGTGCGGTTGCATGGTTTAACCTTTGAGGAATCCGAATTCCCGTTTTCCGGGCTCTATCCATGACCGTCGTCACTGAAATGAATTCAGCACAGGATTCAGGATTATGACACGCTCTGTTTGTGGGAATGAAGTCGTAAGGATAATTAGACAAGGAACCTCTCAATCAAGGTTCTATTTATTTCAAAAAGGAGGCTTATATGGGGAGGTATAGTGAACTTTTCCGTGAGAGCATCAAAAACCCTGAGGGATTCTGGGGAGAGGCTGCAAAGGGGATCACATGGTTCCGTCGCTATGAAAGGGTACTTGACGACACGAATCCGCCCTTTTACCGCTGGTTTCCAGGGGGTGAGTTAAACACCTGTTATAACGCCCTTGACCGGCACGTCGAGAGTGGCAGGGGCGACCGGATTGCCCTTATCTACGACAGTCCGGTTACGAAACAGGCCAGGAGGTTTACTTACGCTGAACTCCTTGATCGTGTCTCACGGTTTGCCGGTGTTCTCAGGGGACTTGGTGTGGATAAGGGTGACACGGTCATAATCTATATGCCCATGATCCCTGAGGCAGCGATTGCAATGCTTGCCTGCGCCAGGATCGGGGCTGTACATTCGGTTGTTTTCGGTGGTTTTGCCCCCCATGAGCTTGCCATAAGGATCGATGATGCAAAACCGAAGGTGCTCGTTTCCGCATCCGGGGCTATTGAAGTAACGAGGCATATTGAATATAAGCCCATGATTGATCAGGCAATAGCGATGGCTGAACACAAGCCGGAAAAATGTGTCATCTTTCAGAGGCCTGAGATATCTGCGGAACTCATCCCCGGCAGGGACTTTGACTGGCAGGACCTGATGAGCAATGCCGAACCTGCAGGGTGTGTTTCGGTGGAGTCCACCGACCCGCTGTATATACTCTACACGTCCGGTACCACGGGTGTCCCGAAGGGTGTTGTAAGGGACAACGGTGGACATGCCGTTGCACTCCGCTGGAGCATGGAGAATATATACGATGTTAAACCCGGGGATGTCTACTGGGCTGCATCGGATGTGGGATGGGTAGTGGGACATTCATATATCGTTTACGCTCCCCTGATAACGGGATGTACCACAATCCTGTACGAAGGGAAGTCCGTCGGTACCCCCGACCCCGGTGCATTCTGGCGTGTAATCTCTCAGTATGGCGTAAAGGTGCTGTTTACCGCTCCTACCGCATTCAGGGCGATAAAAAAGGAGGACCCCGATGGTGAGTACCTTAAAAAATACGACCTTTCAGGTTTCAAATACCTCTTCCTTGCCGGTGAACGGCTTGACCCCGACACCTACCACTGGGCAAGCAATCTTCTGAATAAACCCGTTATAGACCACTGGTGGCAGACCGAGACAGGCTGGCCCATAACGGCAAACTGTATGGGCATTGAGGAGTTTTCCGTCAAGCCGGGTTCTTCTACAAGGCCTGTCCCCGGCTATGATGTCAAAATACTCGATAAAAACAGCAGGGAGCTTGGTCCCGATGAAGAGGGTATTGTTGCGATAAAACTTCCGCTCCCTCCGGGAACGCTACCCACACTGTGGAAGCAGGATGACAAGTTTGTCGAATCCTACATGAGTACGTTCCCCGGCTACTACTACACCAGTGACGGCGGGTATATCGACGGGAATGGCTATGTATGGATAATGGGGCGCATCGACGATGTGATAAATATCTCCGGTCACCGTCTCTCGACAGGCGCCATGGAGGAAGTGATTGCCAAACACCCTTCGGTTGCGGAATGTGCCGTATTTGGCGCATCCGACGAACTGAAGGGACAGTTGCCGGTTGGGCTTGTTGTGCTGAAGGCAGGTGTTGACGGTGACCACGCCGAGATCGTCGAGGAGCTGATCCAAATGGTCCGCAGTCAGATTGGGCCAATCGCATGTTTTAAGAGGGCCTCTATTGTGAAGAGGCTCCCCAAGACCCGCTCAGGCAAGATCCTCCGTGGCACTATCCGGAAGATTGCCGACGGGCAGGAGTACCGCATGCCGTCAACCATTGATGACCCTGCCGTTCTGGATGAGATGGAAGAGGCACTGAAGACCATAGGGTACGCACAGAAAAAATAGAGGGCTGCATTTATCAATCAATAAGGTATATGAACATCTCCAAAGGAAAGATAGAGTCCATACTCGACCTTACTCAGGACGGTATTGTTGCCGTTGATCAAAATGGCATCATAACCGTATTCAACAGGGCTGCGGAGGGGATTACCGGGCTTAAGGCAGATGCGGTAAGGGGAAAACGTGTGGTTGATGTCATACACAACACACGCCTGCATCTCGTTGTTGAGAACGGGACCCCTGAACTGAACCGGCGGCAGAGAATCGGTGATACCGTCATTATTACCAACAGATTTCCTGTCCGTGACGGCGATGGCAATATAGCAGGTGCGGTGGCGATCTTCAGGGACATTACCGAGATAACCGCCCTGTCGGATCAGGTCTCCGACCTCTGGAAGGCACGCACCCTCCTGCAGGCAGTAATCGAGTGCTCTGAGGATGCCATCTCGGTAGCCGATGAGAAGGGTAAAAATATTATTGTAAACCCTGCATACACAAGGATAACCGGTCTTCCCAAGGAGGCGGTAATTAACAAGCCTGTAACCGTAGACATTGCCGACAACGGTGAGAGCATGCACATGAAAGTGCTCCAGACGGGTAAGCCCGTTCATCATGTCAGTATGAAGGTTGGTCCGATGAAACGAGAGGTGATAGTTAACGTAGCTCCCATATTTATTGAAGGTAAGATCAAGGGGAGTGTGGGCGTTATCCGTGACATATCTGAAATCATCTCTCTTACAGAGGAGCTTACAAGGGCAAAGACGATCATCCGTCATCTGCAGGCAAAATACACATGGGACGATATTATAGGCGAAAGCCCACCCACCCTTAAGGCAAAGGAACAGGCACAGCGTGCCGCAGCCACTCCGGCTACCGTCCTGCTTCTTGGGGGAAGCGGCACCGGCAAGGAACTTTTCGCCCATGCCATACATAATGCAAGCGCCCGCAGGAACGGACAGTTTGTCCGTGTGAACTGTGCTGCACTTTCAGAGAGTCTCCTTGAAAGCGAACTCTTTGGTTATGAGGAGGGTGCGTTTACCGGTGCAAAGAAGGGTGGTAAGAAAGGTCTTTTTGAAGAGGCGGACGGTGGAACGCTGTTTTTAGACGAGATCAGTGAGGTAAGCCTTCACCTCCAGAGCAAACTACTCAGGGCAATGGCCGAGGGAGAGGTCAGGAGGGTCGGCAGTACCGGTACCGTCCCTGTGGACGTGAGGATTATCGCAGCCACAAATGCCGATCTTGAACGGAAGATGCAGGATGGTTCTTTCAGGGAGGACCTCTATTACCGTTTAAACGTGGTTCCTGTAAATCTCATGCCATTACGTGAACGAAAGGAGGATATCCCTCCCCTCGTAGAACACATTATCTTCAGGCTTAACCAGATCTTTGGAAGGGAGGTGAAGGGTATAGCCCTCGGCGCCCTGGAGGTCCTGCTTGATTATGCATGGCCCGGCAATATCCGTGAACTTGAAAACGTCCTCGGAAGGGCGATTATCAATATGCGCCCGCAGGAGGTAGTGATTGAATCCGGGCACCTTCCCCTCATGGAGAGCCGGGCGGATGAGAACCGCCTGTCTCAATCAATAAGCCAAGAGCTTCAGCCCCTTGAGAAAACCCTTGCTGAGGCAGAGAGGAACGCCATTACCCGGTCCCTTGAAGATACGGGTGGAAACCGCCAGAAGGCGGCCCAAATGCTCGGAATATCTCTGAGGAGTCTGTACTATAAAATGGGCAGACACGGAATAAAATAAACCATTGAGACCGGACACTTACTTCTCATTCCCTTCCTGATGCCTTAACCTTGTTGCCTCGATATACTTTTTGTCCGGTGATCGCTGCTTTATTCCGGTATTGTCACCGCGGATCTGTGGAACCACTTGCGGCAGGTGTGGGGATGCCCTTCAGATCGTCCATCAGGTCCTTTACAGGCACAATCCTGTTTACGAGGTATGCATTTGTGCCCACGGTGTAGAGAGGTTTTTCCTTGTCGGGGTTGTAGCCGGCGGAACTCAGCAGGCCGTTGCATATGCAGAAGTAGGACTTATAGTCCTCCTTGGCCGGGCAACGGGTATATTTGCCTTCCTCGTCCTTCAAGAGGACGAAGCCTTTGTTGCACTTTGGGGGACGACCGCCGTTCAGGGACTCCTGGTACATTGGAGAATGCTTGATTACCCTGAAGGGTAACCCGCAGGGAGAACCGGGTTTTCCTGTCACGATTATGTCTTCCTGGTCCGCACTGATAACGGCATCCTTGTATTCGGGAGTAGCGGAACTCTCAACCGTGGCCAGAAATCGTGTACCCATCTGTACACCATCTGCACCGAGGTCAAGAAATCGCTTGATGTCGGCGTTGGTATAAATCCCGCCTGCCACTATAATAGGAAAGTCACCGAATTTCTTTGCCATGTCCTTTACCGGGGGCAGGAGGTTCTCCAGACGGTTCTCCTCGAGGTTGATCTGATCCATGTGAAAGCCCAGGTGGCCCCCTGCAAGAGGTCCTTCAAGCACCGCAGCATCGGGAAGATACCCCTGGCGCTGCCATTTCTTACATATGATATTGAGCGCCCTTGCAGATGATACAATGGGTATCAGTGCTGTATGCTTGGACCGTGCAATCGAGGGAAGAGACAGGGGCAGGCCGGCACCGGAGATTATCATATCTGCGCCTGCATCAACTGCGCCCCTTACAGAGTCTTTGTAGTCCCGTGCAAGGGCCACCATTATATTGATACCTGCAACTCCACCCTTGCTCTTGGCAAGGGATATCTCGGCATAGGTTGCATCGTAAGTGTTGAACCTCTTGTTGTACCGTTTAGAGAGCAACCTGTCGAGAGCTGCGCTGGAGATAATTCCCGCTCCACCCTCAGCCGCAACTGCGCTCGCAAGGGGATAGAGGGAGACCCCGACACCCATACCTCCCTGGATAATGGGAAGTTCAATCCTTATGTCCTTAATTACAAGCGGTTGAAACACGGAATTCTTTCCTGCTTTGTTAATCAATCTTTATATATTTTACTACAAATGAGATACTTTATGATAACAAAATATCAAACAATAACAGAAGACCTTAAATTTATAAACGAACCGTTAACCCGACAATGCAGAGTTTCAGTCCAAAATGTTCACCGGTTAAACAAAAAAGACGGTTGAAAAAAGTTCATATTTACCAGGAGCAGAGATGCGATGATAAGTTTTATTAAGTTTTTTAATACCCCACCCCGAAATATCGGGGCTGTGGGATTTCCTTTTAATCCCCTCCTATCAGAGGCTGTGTCATAATTGATGGACTCGTAAAAAGTCCCTGATTGTCACCCTGAACTTGTTTCAGGATCTCTAATAAAACGTAACATATTGAAAATACGAGATTCTGAAATAAATTCAGAATGACATCATGTACGTTTTCAGGATTATGACACAGCCTCTCAAGGGAGGGGAGACTTTAAAGTTTTTTTAACCAAACAAACCAAATCAACCGAATAGACGAAATCAACAATATACCTTGTCATGAAATATCGGGACGGCGGGGACGTTCATTTTAATTCACAACACCCTGGCAACTGCAGGTTGTTGCATGCAAGGGTTTGCATTATTGCATCTTTTTACATCAAAGATGAAGATGGCCTTTTCAGAGTTTAAGGCCTTAACCTCCTGATATTTAAGATGTTTTCAGCTTTTTTCATCAGCCTTGAATTTCTGGCATCCTTCTTGGATATACATCAATGATAAATTCCCGGGGGAGGTGCTGATGAAGGCAATAACGGAATATATATACGGGATTGACACGGAGGCCTTTGGTCACAAACGTCTTATAGCCGGCTATCTGGTAAAGGGAAAAGACAAGACCGCATTGATCGATCCCGGCTTTCCCTCCTCCTCGCCCGTGGTGATGAAGAAGCTGAAGGCCAACGGGATTGACCCTTCGGGGATTGATTACATACTACTTACCCACTTCCACATAGACCACTCCGGTGGGACCGGTATCTTCTTAAAAGAGTCTCCCGATGCAAAGGTCATGGTGCACAAGAGATCTGCTTTTTATGTGAAGAATTTTGCGAAGATCGTTGCAGGAGCAAGAATGGTCTTCAGACGGGAACTGATAAAGAAGTTTGGCGAGGCCTGCAGCGTGCCGGCCGGGAAGGTGGTTTCCCTTAATGACGGAGATGTCATAGACCTCGGCGGCGGTATAAGATTGAGGGTCATCCATGCACCGGGGCATTCTCCCGACAATGTCTGCTATTTTGAGGAGTATTCGAAGACGCTCTTTCCTGGAGACCTTGCCTGTCTTCAATACCCGGACCTCAACCATGTCTTTATACCTGCAGGGAGCCCCCCGCTTTTTGAGCTCAACGACGAGATCAGTTCCTTGAAATCTATAAGCAGGCTAAAGACCGAGAGGATCCTTGTGCCCCATTACGGCTATGCATGTGCCTCGTGTGATGAGTTTACAGAGAGGAGCATGGATGCGATTGATAAGACAAGGACGTCGATAGAGGGGATGTTCAGGGAAGGGATCGAGTTCCGGCATATGGTCGAGCGTCTGAGAAGTGAGATTATAGAGGCATCCGGCAAGAGTGAGGATTCGATCCCCGAATTCCTCTCGGAGATCTATCTGCGGGAGATGCTCAAGACAGGGCTTATGGGTTTTTTTGCATTCATGCTTGAGTATGCACCCTATCCGAGGGGGTTCTCTTTTGATGAATGTGAGGTGAATCATGAGACCTGCAATCATTCTGTGCCGGTGAATGCAGCATCATAAAAGGAGAGACCATGAAAGAGGTTAAGACCTACTGCTTTCAGTGCTATAACGGCCCAGACCCCTTTAAGATGATAGTGAAGGACGGGATCGTGAGAAACATCGAGCCCGACTTTGATTGCCGGAGGATCAGTCCCGGAGAGGGGAGGGTGTGTGTCAAGGCCTATGGGCTTGTCCAGAAGATGTATAACTCAAACAGGATCAAGGCCCCCCTCATCCGTACAAATCCCAAAAAGGGTAAGGGCGAAGATCCCGGGTTCAGGGAGGCAAGCTGGGATGAGGCCCTCGACCTTGTTTCAGAAAGGCTGGGAGAGATAAGAAAGAGAGGTCTTCTCGACGATAAGGGCTATCCCCGGCTTGCGGTCTCAATGGGAGAGGCAGGTTCTCCTGCCGGGTATGGCGGGACATTTCCTGCCCTTCTATCGTCATGGGGACCAATAGATTTCACCCTCGGAGGAGGAGAGGGCTCGAAGTGTTACCACTCCGAACACCTCTATGGAGAGCTGTGGCACAGGGCGTTTATTGTTGCATCGGACACCCCGAGAAACAAGTGGATTCTCTCTTTTGGACACAATACGAATGCCTCTGCAGGGGTTTCCGGGGCCATGAGGCATGCCGATGCCCGTGAACGCGGGTATAAGAGGATTCAGGTGGAACCCCACCTCTCCGTCAGCGCCACAACCTCTGATGAATGGATCCCGATAAAGACCAAGACGGATGCCCCCTTCATGTATGGTATGCTCAACGCCATCCTCCATGAAATGGACTGGAGGAAGGTCTGCGATCTTGATTTCATCAAGAAGAGGACAAACAGCCCCTACCTGATAGGTCCCAGGGGATACTATTTGAGGGACCCGGAGACCCGCGAGATACTGGTCTGGGACAGTATGGACAATTGCCCCAGGATTTACAACGACCCCTCTGTCAAGGATTTTGCACTGAACGGCAGATACAGGGTAAGGGCTATGGAACGTGGTCCGGATGGTGAAGAGTGGTTCTATGAAGAGGCCGGTTGCAGCCCTGCCTTCGACGTCCTCCTCGAGCACATGAAGCCCTATACCCCTGACTGGGCATCTGAGATCTGCGATGTACCTGCATCAACGATCCGGAGACTGGCAAGGGAAATGATTGACAGTGCGTGTATCGGCAAGGAGATAGAGATCTGCGGAGAGAAGGTGCCTCTGAGACCTGTGGCAATAACCCTGGGAAAGACCGTTAATAACGGTCCGGGTGGATACCAGGCATGCTGGGCGCGGACAGTGCTTGCCATGCTCACCGGCTCACTCGAGGTTGCCGGCGGTTCAATCGGTGCATCCCAGCGGCTCAACAGACCGCACCATGACCGGTGGTCGAGTATCTGGCCGGGAGAGGACGGTTTTTTTCAGAATTTTCTCAACCCTACCGATACCGAAAGAAGGGCCAAGCTTCAGAAGACCAGGTCTCACTACACTGAACTGGTCCCCCTTGTGGGGAACACCGGGTGGTCACCATTCCTTTCCCCTGTTCCTCATGCCTGGTTATGGTTTAAGGACACTCCGGAGAACTGGGAAAAACCCACCTATCCGGACGTCTGGATAATCTACCGTACAAACCCGAACATGTCCATGTACTATACGGACATTATGGAGGAGACTACAAAGGACTTTCCCTTTATTGTTTCCTTTGGATATACACTTGACGAGACCAACTGGTATGCTGACGTGATCCTTCCCGAACATACCGATCTTGAGGGGCTTCAGCTCTTCAGGCTTGGGCCTTCAACACACTCGGAGGCATACTGGGAGGAGTACGGGTTTGCCCTGAGACAGCCCGGGGTGCAGCCCCCTTACAATACGATGGATTTGACGGATATATGTACGGAGTTAGCCGACCGTGTCGGCATATTGAAGGAGTACAACGAGGCAATCAATGCAGGAATCATGTTTGGCATCAGGCTTCAGGGGAGGAACTACAACCACATGCTTGATCCTGAAAGGAAATACCCCCTCGATGAGATATGGGACAGACTCTGCAGGGCATCGGTGAGGTTACTGACGAATGGGAAAGAAGAGCGGGATCTTCAATGGTTCAGGGAGAACGGTTATTTCACGGTCCCCTATCCATTTATAAGGCACTTCCTTCATCCGGTGATGGTGAAATGGGGATTACGCTATGAGATACCCTACCAGGGGAGGCTCAGGGTGATCGGTGAGGAACTGAGAAAGAGGCTTCAGGAGAAGGGGGTAACGTGGTGGGAGGAGCAGCTAAAGGAATACGAGGCATTGCCGGGGTGTGAGGATTTTTCCCGTAAATGGGAGGAGTCTCTCAGGGGGGCAGGGCGGGACCCCGAAGAATACCCCTTCTTTATGATTAACACAAGGAGCATGCAGTATGCCTGGGGCAGCAACGCATCTCTGCCTATAATGGCCGAGGTTGCAGGATATGTAACCGGATTTGGTGGCATTGTGATAAATGCATCCGTGGCAGAGGATCTGGAGATAGAGGATGGTGACATGGTGGTAGTCGAATCACCCGTTAAAAAGAGGTCCTGTAAGGCGATCGTCCGTGAAGGCATACGCCCTGATACCGTGCTTGTTACCGGACAGTTCGGCAACTGGGCAGTGCCCTTTGCAAAGGATCTGAACATACCCAATATGAACGAGTTCATGTATCCGGATCAGAATCTCTTCGATGCCGGTGGGAGCAGTGCCGATATTGCGAAGGTCAAGATATCCAAAGCAGGACCGGATCAAGTGCAAAAGTAGCGGTTCGTGTTATGGGGGTCGGTATGTACATTCTGTTTATGTTTATAAATATAACGCCATGCGGTCTCTGCCGCAGTTCCATATTTCCGTCATTGTTTCTGTCATTCCGGCTTGTCCGGAATCTTCAAAGCGCAGAGCGCATGGGCAGAGCGGTCGTTTATCCGTCATTCCGGCTTGTCCGGAATCTTTCTTGTGATCCCGAACAGGTCGAAGGATTCCCGACAAGCGGGAATGACACCGAAAATAAAGATACAATTTTCAGACACCCTGTGGTCTCTGCCGCAGGGTAGTTCATTGCTTACGGCTAACTTTGTGAAGGAGTTGACAGAATGAAGAGATACGGAATGGTGATAGACCTCAAGAAATGTCTGGGATGCCAGACCTGCACCATCTCCTGCAAACTCCTCCACGGTCTCGGACCCGGCATTGTTCGTGTCAGGGTCATGGAAGAGGAGATGGGCCGTTTTCCTGATGTGGAGCGGTTCTATATCCCGGTACGCTGTATGCATTGTGATGAGCCTGAATGTCTTAAGGCCTGTCCCACTGGCGCTACAAAGAAGCGGCCTGACGGGATAGTCACCGTAGATCAGGACGAGTGTATGGGGTGCCGTTACTGTGCGGTAGTATGTCCATATCAGGCGAGGACTTTTCTTGCGGTGGAAAAGAGGTATTTCCCGGAAAACGGCAACATATGGGAGGCAAAGAGGTGCGATGAACATCAGACAGGGACGATGGAGAAATGCGATTTCTGTTATAAGAGGATCGATGACGGCCTTAAAAAAGGCCTTGAACCGGGAAAGGACCCTGAAGCAACACCGATGTGCGTCATCTCCTGCATAGGAAAGGCGCTTTATTTTGGTGACCTCAGCGACCCCGGCAGCAGGGTTTCAGGACTGATAATGCAACGGAAGGGTTTCAGGTTAAAGGAAGAGGTCGGCACGGAACCGTCAATATATTTTCTGCCGAGAAGGTGAGGACTATGATAACATCACAGAGACAGACGTGTTTTTTTCAGAAGGACTGGACCGGAACAGGTGAGCGTGGTATCAGGGACCGGATGCTGATACCCGCGATATTCTTTGGCGCTGTAAGCCCCGGCCTTTTTATCTCTTCCCTGTTCTTTGATTACATCCCGGGGTTGTGGATCGCCTTGGTTATGAACTTCATTGGATACGGGTTGACACACCTCCTCTACCTGGGGAGGATGGGACGTTTCTGGAGAGGGCTTTCAAACGTGAGGACTTCATGGATAAGCAGGGGGCTGCTCTTTAATATTATCTTCAGTGTATCCGCCCTCCTGTATGCCTGTTCCGTAACCTTTGAGAGCACCTTACTAAGCGGTGGCAGGATCGTCTTGCTCTTGAAGATTGCAAGTGCAGCCTCGGCAGTGCTTTTTGCCGCTTATCCGGGGTTCATGCTCTCCTTTGTCAAGGCCATACCCTTCTGGCGTTCGACCCTTGAGCCGGTGCTCTTCTTTATCCAGGCGATAATGGGAGGTATTGCCATCCAACTCCTGAGTCTTACCATTACGGGTGTTAATCATTCAATGATGAGCATCCTCTTAAGGATGAACTTCGTACTCGTGCTTTTCGTGCTGATCCTGATCCTGACGGCGCTAATAATGAAGGCCCTGCATGGTGAGGCTGAGAGGGTATCCGTGCGGTCTCTCATCTCAGGTGCACTTTCACCTCATTTCCTCTGGGGAACAATAGTGGCGGGTCTTATAGTGCCGCTTCTTTTTCTTGCGGTGATTATCCTTTCGGGTCTTGACGGGAGTGTGCCGGAACTTTTACTGTATCCGATAATGTTACTTCAACTGTCGGGTATATACCTCGGCAAGTACTCAATAATCAGGGCAGGGGCATATGCTCCGGTTACGGGTTTCGGGGTTGGGCCCCGGGGATAAATGAGGACAATGGTTACATGACGGCTAACCTGAAAATAGGGCGGTTTGAACTGTACTGGCTCGACGGCGGGAGCTTTGAGCTTGACGGTGGCGCCATGTTCGGCGTGGTTCCGAAGGTGCTGTGGTCCAAAAAATATCCTGCTACAGAGGACAACTTTATCTCCCTTGTGGCTTCTCCGATCCTTGTAAAAGCACCCGATGCCCTTGTTCTTATTGAAACGGGGCTTGGTAACAAACTTACAGAGAAGCAGAAGAAGATCTTCCGTGTTACCAGGGAGTGGATGGTGCCTGAAGATCTTGAGAAACTCGGCATTAAAAGGGAAGACATAGACTATGTAATTCTTACACACTGTGACTTCGACCACTCAGGCGGTATTGTAATGAAAGAGGACGATGGAATGAGCCTCACCTTTCCATGGGCAAAACACCTGATCCAGCGGAGGGAATGGGAGGATGTGAAGAACCCCAACAGGCGCTCCGCTCATACATTTTGGGAGATTAACTTCAAGGGACTTGAGGAGAGCGGCGTTCTTGAACTCGTCGATGAAGAGGCCGAAGTCATTCCCGGTCTGAGGGTAATCCATACAGGCGGACACAACAGGGGACACCAGGTGGTGAGGATAGAAGACGGCGGGGAGGTTGCTCTGCACCTTGCTGATCTCCTGCCGACACATGTACACTTTAATCCGCTGTGGGTGATGGCCTATGACAACTTCCCCCTTGAAGTGATCAGACTGAAAGAGGAACTCGAGACCTCGGGGATAAAGGACAATGCATGGTTTACCTTCTACCACGATCCATTCGTGAGGGCCTGCAGGTTTGACGAAAAAGGTGAGGTCAGGGAGAGCCTCAGGTTATGAGATCCCTCAGGATCTCTGGTATTGCATCTGCTCCGATTCGACCGGGTCCTCTTGTACTTCCGGAAGATAGCCGATTCTTACACATCCCCTTTCCCCTTTCTCGATGAGAGGGGTTAGGGGAGGGTGATTTGAGTGCCTTCTTCTTTCCACACAGAAATCCTGAAAAGAATCTCTTTTATCTATCGGCCATAGAGGCGGGGGACTTTAATTGGCTTGACGGTTTGAAGATTAGACCCTCATCTTTGACAACAAGTTGTTATGTCCTCTTTTATGAAGCCCACTTTAATACTACAAGTCCCTTTTTCAGGTTTTTATATTTTTTCTTGCATACTCATGTTCATTCTGTTATCTCCGTCGCCACGGTTTTAATTGTGTAGTAGTATATGGGGGGATAGATTTGAAAGCTTTTTGTTACGATTCAAGGGGCAAGAGACCCGAGAGGTCTTTTTTCTCGACTATTGGAATGGATTGTTATGCCCCGATTATTTCATTTAATCCTTCAATGGTCATTGCTATTTCTTCTGGTGATGCTTTACCTATCCTTTTGCCGATCCTTTCTACAGACAAGGTCCTGATCTGGCTTATTTTAATCCATGATTTTTTAGGCAGTCTCACGGAACCTACCTCCAGTGTTAAAGGGAAACCTGCTCGCTGTGGCTGACTGGTTATTGCAACGGCTATAACTGTTCCGGATCGTTCATTGAAGATATCGTGACTCAGAATGAGAACCGGCCTCTGTCCTCCCTGTTCATGTCCACGAACAGGATTTAAATCTGCCCAGCGGATATCACCCCTCAGTATTCCGGCCATTCTTTCAAATCCTCTGTTATACCTTCCTCTGCCATTGCCTTCTCAAAAGAGGGATCAAGTTTAAGACATTCTCTTGACAAACGAACATGCTTTATCCTCTGTAGTTTCTCTTCCACTGCTTCCTGAATTGCCTGACTCCGGCTTTGATAGTAGCGTGCGCTTACCAAATGGTCTAATTCCTGAATATACTTTCCATCCAGTGTAATTGCAATTTTGGTCTTACTCATATTTACCTCCTATAGTATGACATTATATCATACCCGTTGGTGGTAATACAATTTTATGCCATAACACCTGAATTAAGCGATGTGAGACCTGGACAGGACAGGTTTTATATAGAAACCTGTAAAATCTTCAAAACTTACTCCTTCAACAAATCTCTCAATTTCTGAAATTGCTTCCAGGATATCCTTGAGCAACAATTTAGACTCCCTCATACAGAGACAGCCTCCTTTAATATTATCCCCTTCAACTCGGGTCTTATCGTATCACGGGGAACGACATCAACCCTTCTGCCAAGTCTTTTCTCATGGTACCGTTCATGTGGGAGTTAGACCCCTAAAATCGGTCTCGTATCGGTAGAACCTAACAATTTTAATCAGGCACACATTCAATAATACTCATTGCCGACCCTGTTGGGATAATACCGGTCAGTCTAAATCCAGATTCGTTTAACAACGCCTCATATTCATTCGCATTACGTTCAAGACCTCCCAAATTGACCATCATGACTATGTCCATGATTTTTCCTGCTGATGGGACATCACCGGATGGGATAACCCGCTCAATGAGAAGGAGACGACCATCACCAGCCATTGCTTTATGGCAATTCTTTAGTAAGTCTATGGCGCGTTCATCGTCCCAATCATGGATAACACTCTTGAGAGTATATAGATCACCACCTACAGGCATGGATTTAAAAAAATCGCCAGCTATTAAATCGCAACGTTTCTCCTCCGCGTTTTCTTTCATTAATTTTCTTGCTGTTGCAATGGTATTAGGAAGGTCGAAAAGTATTCCGTTAACATCCGGACATGACTTCAAGATAGCACACATAAACGCCCCATTGCCTCCTCCTATATCAACAATCTTTGTGAAATTCGAAAAATCATATGAAGATAGTATCGAATCTATTTCTTGTCCGGTAAAGCTATCCATGGCTTTATTAAAGAGGCTTGATGCGTCAGCATTGCGGCTCAAATACTCAAAAAGACCCATACCGTGGACATGATCAAACCCAACCTTGCCCGTCTCCACACTATAAAGTAATTCATCCCAGCCTTGCCTCCACCATGGTTCCCATACAAGCATGGCAACAGCACGTTGTGAACCTGCAATGTCAGATTCAAGTAATTTACTCATCTTAGTTTGTTTAAAAATCCCGGCCTCAGTTTCAGAAAACACTCCAACACTCGCCAGCGTTCGCAAGGCTCGATACAATGAACTCGAATTTACATTCACTGATTTAGCCAATTGCTCACAACTCATGGGGCCATTCTTTAAAAAATCAGCTATCCCCAGCTTGGCAACAACATATATTAAGCGTGAAATCACCTGGCTGTTAATTAATTGCCTTAAAGTATCTGCTGGACTCATTGTAACTTTTCTTGTCTTGATAAATAATTCGACATGGTTTTATTTTTCATACATAACGTAAAGCTCACCTGCCACGAGCAGGGAAGGAGATAAACGATGAATAAACATAAAACATTTGATAATCAGAACACCACTGAAAAAGAAGACCGCTGGTCGTGGTCAGGTGGAATGACTGGTTAGGGTTTTTCTTCTTCCTCTCGATCTTGCAGTGTTGTTCTAATAGTATGGGGATCACGCGCACAATGAAAGAGCCCGCTCATAATAATTTGGTTGTCTTTTATCATAAAGTAAATAGCGTACGGAAACCTTCTGAGCAGACGGCGCCGGAATTCTCTACAAACCTTTGGGTAAAGCAGTGGATTCTCAGGAATCTCTTTGACACACGCATAAAATATACGAAGGAATTCCTCGCCGAGTCCCGGTGATTTCGCTTCATACCATACATAAGCACTGAAAACATCTGCTTCTACTTCAGAAAAGAAATGCAGGGGGTATGTCATTTCCTTTTTTCTATTCTTGCCTGAAGTTCCTCAAGAGATAAAAGGTTTCCCGGAGCAGATTCATATCTTTTGAGCCTTCTATCCAACTCCTCCATGTGGCTCTGAGGAACAGGCACGACAGATTCATTCGAAGCGATGCTGTCCCAAATATCTTCCACCAAGAGGATCTTTTCCGGTGTGCTTAATTTGTTAATTTCAGGAATATCATTTACGCGCATTGCCTGCCTCCCTTCTTTGTGCTTATTTTAATAATAACATTTATGATTATTGCTTTGTCTAATTATGACCCTAATGGCTGCCTAACTTGCCGGGGCAAGAGCGTGATATAAAAAGCACCAGCGCCCGTAGAAGGCATAGGGTCAGCCCTTGACCTGTGACAATTTCTTGTTCATGCGGTTGATGCGTCTCCTCATGTTCCTGTTCGCTTCCATTTCCTGCTCGGTCCTTTCCATTACCTTCGACACTGCCGAGTAGCTCACCCCTCCGAACCACTTTCCGATTTCCCGGTTCGTCACCTCCGTGTGCTTCTTTGTCAGGTATACGGCTGCCTTCCGGGCCTCTCTGTCCCTGCCCTTCAGGATATCATCTTTTGTGACCCCGCACTCCTGTGCCACGAGTTCGATGATCTCCTCCATGTCGTATCTTCCCATCAACTGCCGTCTCTGTGATATGTCTCCTCTGTGCAGG
>BDTA01000121.1 GCA_002897935.1 bacterium BMS3Abin08 | reverse complement strand
CCTGTAAGTACAGGGGAGGAAGCCAAATCGACTGTTTCGCATAAATAAGGAGGATTGTTGCAGAAGATTTCAGGATATAGTATGTTAAAAGAGGTTGCTTCCTTAGCGGAGCAATCTCGTTTTTTTGCGTTATTTTGGTATGCGTCTTAAAGTATGGTCTGTTTATGAGGTTGTTTTGTCATTCCGGGATATTAGAGTGTCGATGGTTTTTAGACCCTGAAACAATACCCCGAAAGCCCTCGGGACACATGGGCCAGGGTCTGCCCTGAATTCATTTCGGGGATGAGAGGGTGGATTGATTTATAAACAGACTCAAAATAATCCTAAATCATGAGGTGGAGAGATGAAAAGATTGGGTGTGTTAATCTTTTGGTTGCTCGTTGTAACACCTACTACAGCATATGCAAGCGACATCTCAGGCTGCATTGTTTGCCACAACAGTATGAGTGTTGAAGTTGTTTATAACGGTAAGGAGATAAACCTTAATGTGGATGCTGAGAGATTTCAAGATTCCGTGCACGGATTCCTCTCCTGCACCCAGTGCCACGAAAGATTTGGTGAAAATCCTCACACCACGCCTGCCAATCCGGTAAGTGCCGGTGTAGAGAGGATAGCAAGGGAGATATCCCGAAAGGCTAAGGTCTCTGCAGTTGCCCTGGCATCATGCTATAAGTGCCATGCTGAAATCTACACTCAGGTGCTTGACAGTGTCCATGGGAAAAACATCGTAGAGGATGGTCGCACGGATGGTCCCCTTTGTCTTGACTGCCATGGCTCCCCTCACTACATAACCCCTGTCTCCGACAGGGCCTCGCCTGTGAATAAGTGGAAGGTTGTCCGGACCTGTGATAAATGCCATGGCAATGAGACCCTGGCAAAGAAATATGGAATTGAGCCCGATGTCAGGGAGACTTATTTGGATAGTTTTCATGGCCAGAAGCACACCCTCGGGCTCAAGAAGGCACCTACCTGTATAAGCTGTCATGGTTACCATGATGTAAAATCAAAGAACGACCCGACATCTCCTGTATTCGGTACCAATAAGATACGGACCTGCGGTAAATGCCACAAGGGTGCGAATAAGAAATTTGTCTCGGCCATAACCCACAAAGAAGCCGGTCCGATTCCACGCTATGCAGAAAAGGGACTTATACTGCTCACTATGTCAGTAATTGCTTTTACAGTCATTCACGTACTGTTAGAGGCCTTTTCCGATATCCGTGATACCTTTTTCAGAAAAACAAAGGAGGAGGAACATGAAGAATCAGAAGAACAAGTCTCTTAAAGAGATCCCCGAGGAAGTTGAAAGATTCAACATAATATTCAGGATTCAACATGTGATCATGTTTACCACGTTCTTGCTCCTTGCCTTTACCGGCTGGGGATTAAAATTTGCCGGGTTAGAGATATCAAGCTGGTGGATAAGGATATGGGGGGGCGCAAGAACCGCCGGTATAATTCACAGAGTGGCCGGCGTCACCATGATCCTTGATTTTGCATTCCATGTTCTTTACATAGGGTATCTCCTTATAACAGGTAAGATGCAGATCAGAACAGTGACAACCATCATACCACTGCCAAAGGATGTTAAAGACGTAATCCATAACTTCCTCTACTTCCTGGGGATAGCAAAGACCAAGCCGAAATTCGGGAGATTCAGCTATACCCAGAAGTTTGATTACTGGGCTGTCTTCTGGGGCATGTTTATAATAGGGCTCTCTGGACTCGCTCTCGCTTTTCCTATACAGGCGAGTCACTTGATACCTGAGTGGTCCACAGGATGGATATGGCAGCTTATAGCGATACTGCATAGCGATGAGGCACTTCTTGCCATTGTGTTCATACTCTTCTGGCATTTCTACAATGAACATCTGAAGCCGGAGGTCTTCCCCATGAGTTGGGTGTGGTTGACCGGAAAGATTCCGGTCAAGGAGCTGAAGCAGAAACATCCCCTGGAATACGAACTGATGTTCAAAGAGGAACCGGAGTCCCGCGAAGATCATAATGATTCTCCGGATGATAGCTCCGGGGAAGAGAAAGGGGCCTGAGATGAGGGGATCAAGGTTGTTTCTGTCTCTGCTTATATCGATTGTCCTCCTGGTGCTTGCCGGTTGTGACTTTACAACGGAAGATCGAAACGGTAAGGCGATGTCCGTTAAGAAGGGGATTACGGAACCGGCGGCAGGCATCAAATCGTTAACCTGTTTTAAGTGCCATCCCTACAAGGAATTCTCCAGGGTTTTCCCACATGATCTTCATATCAGGGCAGGACTTCATTGCACCCAGTGCCATATAATTAAAAGCCACAAAACGCATGCGCTGAACAAAGAGACATGCAAAAAATGTCACAACCTGACAGTATTGAATATGAAGACATCCTCGATGCCTGTAAGATTTAATCATGAGAAACACACGGAGATGTTCGACTGTAAAGACTGCCATACAGAGGTGTTCCCCATGAAGCTCAACGGGAAGAAGATCATTATGGATGAGATATTCAAAGGAAAATACTGCGGCAAGTGTCACAATGGGGAGACGGCATTTTCTTCATCTGACTGCAACAGGTGCCACAAGGCATAAGACCCTGAGGGTTTTTCGGGAAGGCGGGGCATGATGATTCAATGACCCCGCCTTCCCGTCTCTATATCCAGCCTCTTCATCTTTCTGTAAAGTGTGGCAAGGTCAATACCGAGTTCCCTGGCTGTCTCCTCCTTGTTCCATTTATGCTGTGACAGCCTGTCAAGGAGAAGCTTTCTCTCAAAGTAATTCAGTTCATCTCTCAGGTTATGCCCCTGGAAAACCTCTTTTTTCTTGATCTTCCCGGGAAGGTCTTTTGTGGTTATTACTTCCGACTCGCAGAGCACTACCGCCCTCTCGATAACATTCCTCAGTTCCCTGGCATTTCCGTACCACTGGTAATCCATGAGGACCTTCATGGCCTCATCATCGACACCCTTGATATTCTTGTTGTTTTCACGGTTGCATATCTCGATGAAGTGCCTGACCAGCAAAGGTATATCTTCCCTTCTTTCACGGAGAGGGGGCAACATGATCTCTATTACATTCAGCCTGTAATAGAGGTCTTCCCGGAATTCCTTTTTTTCTATCATCTCCTCAAGGTTCCTGTTTGTCGCAGCAATAATCCTTATATCAACCATCTTCGGTTTTGTATCTCCCAGCGGAAAGACCTCACCGACCTCTATCACCTTCAGCAACTTTGACTGAAGCCCGATGGGCATATCGCCTATCTCATCAAGAAACAGGGTCCCACCGTCAGCCAACGATATCAAACCCGTTTTGTCCGTGGAAGCCCCTGTAAATGCACCCTTTCTGTACCCGAAGAGTTCACTTTCAAGGAGGTTCTCAGGGATGGCGGAACAGTTGATCGACATAAACGGCTTGTCTCTCCTGGGGCTGTTGCGGTGGATAATCTCTGCAATCATTCCCTTGCCGGTACCGCTCTCACCAAGGATGAGGATATTGCTCTTGGTGGGTATAATCCTCTCAAGGGTCTCAAATATCCTCTTTATCTGAGGTGATTCTCCAATAAAGTCCTTGCAGCCGAAGTGCTGGCTTAACTGCTGCCTCAGCGCCTGATTCTCAAGCTGCAGGCTCCGGTGATCGAGCAGTCTCTTTATGGTGAGTTTTACATCTTCATTCAGGAAGGGTTTTACAATGTAGTCGGAGGCCCCTTTTTTCATTGCCTCAACCGCGCTCTCTATGGAGGCATAGGCGGTCATTATAATAACAATTATCGAGGGTGAAAGGGATTTTGCCCTCTCGAGCAGTTCAATACCGTCCATGCCCTCCATCCTCAGGTCTGTCAGTAGCAGGTCATACCCGGTCTTCTTAAGCTTCTCAAGGGCATCCTCCCCACTGAGCGCTGTCTCAACGGCATACCCCTCCCTGCTCAGCAGAAACTCCAGTGCCCTGCAGATGTCTCGCTCATCATCGACAACCAGTATTCTGTAAGGATTACGCTTCATGTGCCGGCAACCTCACACTGAAAACCGACCCCTCACCCGGGGTGCTCTCCACAATGATATTCCCGTCAAAACTCCTCACTATACTGTAACTAACGGCAAGTCCGAGCCCTGTGCCGCGGTCCTTTGTAGTGAAGAAGGGGTCAAATATTCTGTCGATGTATTCCTTGTCAATCCCTTGCCCGGTATCCTTAAAGGCAATTTCAATCTCACCGTTAAGGCTTCGCCCGGCAATTGTAAGCCTGCCGCCTTCGGGCATCGCATCCGCTGCGTTGAGGATAAGATTCATAAACACCTGGACCATCTGATTCCCGTCTACGGTTATTTCCGGAAGGTCTTCGGGAACATCCACGTCTATCTCTATTTTTTTTGTCCGGTTATCATATTTTACCAGATCCACAGTGGAATTTATTAGCTCCTTAACCTTAAAAGGTTTGATCTCTTCAGCCTTTGTCTTGGCAAAGCTGGACATCTGCCGCACGATAGTGGCAATCCGGGTTATATGTTTTGCTATCGTATCAAGGGCATCCTTTGTGAAGTTATCAAAGTCCATATCCCTCAATATCTGTACATAGGATGATATGGATGTAAGAGGATTTCCGATCTCATGGGCCACCCCGGCGGAAAGCCTTGCCAGGGCAGTAAGTTTCTCTGACTGCATAAGCTGTTCTTCCGCCTTTTTCATCTCTGTGACATCCTGTATGAGGACCAGTATCTGACATTGACCATCAGGTGTGTGCAGGGGGGTCGCAGCTATCTGGAAGTAGCCCTGCTTGTTACCAAAGTTAAGATATGCAACCTCCTGTATCAACCTGTTGTCGACAATCGCACCACAGACGGCATTCATCAGACTGGATTCCCCGTGTATATTGCTCAGCGCAAAATCCTTGAGCCTTTCCTCCGACAGCCATTTATGCATGACCCTGTTCATCCATACGGGCCTCTGGTGTTCATCAAAGGTACATATACCCGCCTCAATGGAACTTACAATGGCATCGAGCTTCTCTTTCTCGCTCTTCAGTTCCTTTGTCCTCTCCTGAACGGTATTTTCAAGCTCCTCGGCATAGTCCCTTATCTTATCCATGTATCTCGCCTTCTCTTCCGCCTTAACCCTCTCCCTGTTAATCACTACCACTACAAAGGCACCAATGACCGTCGCAAGGAATATTGACAGGACGAGCAATGAGTGAAGCCGCATGCTGTTCTTTATACTTGCGGTAATCTCCGAATACGGGATGGAAACACATATAATCCAGCTCAGGTGGGATATTTTTATCTTGGAAAACGCCACGAGCTTGTCCTCGCCCTGGGGGGCGATGTAGGTGCTGAAGCCAACGTCTTTTGCCTCGAGGATCTGCTTTTCCGTCTTGAAGGACTTATGACATTTATAGCAGGATTCATTGGCCTTAAAGATGTTTCTGCCTATCATCTCGGGCTCCGTTGGGTGGTAAATCAATGTCCCTGTGCTATCCATCATCCAGGCATACCCCCTCTTTCCTGATTTAATGGGGTAGAAATATTTTCTGGTTAAGTCATCCATATTTATGCCGACTATGACTGAGCCGATAAACCTTCCCTCTTTCCTGATGGGCGTGGCAAGCCTTATCTGTCCTGCCCCAGCTATGTTGTCGGAGAAATAAACCGCCCCGGGCTTAAGCCGCCTTGTTACCTCAAAAAGCCTGTGGTAATCCTCGTTAAAGGATGCACCTTTAGTTGAAAAAAGCGGCGCCCCCTTCTCATCAAGCACAAACATATTCATCCCGATATCCTCTATGAGTGCAACAAAGGCGTCCGATATGAATTTGGGAAGCCCGTTTTTCTGAAGACCCCTGAACGCAAGCAAACGGGCAAGTGCCCGTGTCTCTTCCTCCAGGTGTTTGAGAGTGGTCTTGATAGAAGATGCGATGGTCTTTGCGATCATCAGCTGCTGCTGGTTGAACTGTGCAGCCATCTCTGCCTGATAGTTCTGCTGGAAAAAAATATTGAGAGTTATGATTATCCCAACCAGCAGGAGGAGAAATATGAAAAGGCCGACCTTAAACTTCATAATAATTAAATCTTACCACAGATCTTCAGATATGTAAAGTATTGACAGTCTCGTAAAAAATCAGAAATACCCTATTCTGTCATTCTGAACTTGATTCAGAATCTATATAAATCAAGAACTTATGAGACCCTGAAACAAGTTCAGGGTGACAATCAGGGACTTTTTGCGAGTGCATCAAGTATTAATATAGAAATCATAATTTTGTATTTTCCTAAATATTCAGCTATGAGGTATCCTGTAGGATTAAGAATATCCCCTCTCTCGTATTCAAGCTAAACCCAAATCCGGCGGCAAGCAGTGCCGGACAGGGCGACCTCCGATATTTTCCCTGCATTCCTGTGCTGAATTTATTTCCTATGCAACTGCAACGACAAAACTCGATGCAGGTATTGACTCTTTTATTAAAGTAGTGTATCCTTATAGTAGTTATAACCCTTTAAATTTTAAAGAAAGGAGTTTGGACTATGAAGATATTCTTTAAAATATCCGTTTTTGCCATTATGCTTTCCTTTATCATATTGCTTCCGCCTGTTGTAACGGCCTCTGAGAAGGGCTACCTCGATTATACCGTCAAGAAGGGGGACACCCTCTGGGATATCACCGGGGAGAAGCTGTCGGATTATTTCCTGTGGCCGAAGGTCTGGGAGAGGAATTCCGAAATAAAGAACCCCGACCTGATCTTCCCGGGCCAGAAAATCAGGATACCCCTCGACCTGGTGCAGCAACAGATAGACGTGCCTCCACCGGTGAAGGAGGTCTTTCAGGGGAAAGAGCCGGCCGGTAAAGAGCAGATACCGATTTCTCCGGGAAGGCCCGTTATCGTCTCAGGTGATCTAATTGCATCAAGTGGGTATATCGAGAGGGATATGCCCCGGATTGGAAGGATAGATTCGACTCCATCGGGCAGGACTATTGTAGGCAGGGGGGATAGTGTATATATAACATTGTCGGACGGAGCCGGTGCCGAGCGGGGGAGAAAATTTTATACAATCCGGTCACACGGGATCATCAGACATCCAAAGACCAATGAGAACCTTGGGCAGCTCATCGAGATAACCGGAGTGGTTGAGATTACAGGCAGGGAGGCAGGGTTCATAAAGGCCAAGGTCATCAAGTCCTATGTAGACATTCAGACGGGTGAGAGTCTTGATAAGTACTACCCGGTCTCTTCCTTCCCCCTTGAGAGGAAGAGGCCCTCTCCGTCGATTCACGGAACGGTTGTTGCTGCAAGGGACCTGAGGCAGCTAAACGGGATGGGCGACATTGTTTACATAGACCGTGGAACGATGGACGGCGTCATGCCCGGAAATTCCTTTACTCTCCTGTCCGGAAGCGTGCCCCACAGGCCCGTAGGCAAGATCCAGGTGATTGCGGCAAGAAAGACCAATTCAGTGGCTATGGTAACGAGGAGTGAGGTTGAGATATCGAGGGGGGATTACTTTTAGTCCAGTTCGTTTCTGAAGAAGTTTTCCCTTTTTTCTGTGCCGATTGCCGACCTGGGGCCATGCCCGGGGAGGACCTCCGTATCATCGGGCAGTTCCATCAGTCTTCTGAAGGATTCCTTGAGTTTGTTGATATCACCACCCGGAAAGTCGGTTCTTCCCACAGAACCTGCAAAGAGGGTATCTCCGGTAATGACTACCCCGTTCCCATACAGGCACAGACCCCCCGGGCTGTGGCCGGGGGTGTGAATCACCTTAAAGGACAAATCCCCGACGCTGACCGAGTCCCCTTCCTCTAAGAACCCGTCCGGTGCGGGGAGAGGATCGATGTCGTAACCCCAGAATGCAGCCATGTCCCTTGCCGCCCCGTATATCTCCGCTTCGTCCTTATGTATGAGGATAGCTGCCCCGGTTTCTTTCTTAATCTCGGGGATCGCGCCTACATGATCAAAATGGGCATGGGTGCATATGATCTGTTTCAACCTGAGGTCCTCGGAGCGTAACAGGTCAATGATCCTGTCGGGTTCATCTCCGGGGTCGATCAGGAGGGCTTCACTGCTGCCGGGGTCTCCAATTAGAAAGGTGTTTACCTCAAGGGGACCGACGGTTATGGATTTAATAATCATTCTCTGGTGAGACCTCTCTTCATAACGGATTGAGGCAGGGGCTCCTGATGCCCCCTGCCTCACTGAAAGATTAAAGTTTAAAGGGATTTACGAAGAATACAATCAGCACTACAACAAGGGCGTAGATACAGAGAGACTCGATCATGGCGAGACCGATGATGAGGGTTGTCGTGATTTTACCGGAAGCACCGGGATTCCTGGCGACACCCTCGCATGCCTTACTCAGACCGAGACCCTGTCCTATTCCTGTCCCGAAGGCTGCAAGTCCGATGGCAATTCCGCATCCAAGGACAGCCATGGCATAGTAACTGATGTTGGCTGATGAGCCTGCGGCTGTCCCTTCAGCAAAAACCGCCGGGGCGATAATGAAGATAACCGCAAGTGAAAGAAATAATACTGCCGTGAATTTCTTCATCAACTCTTCTCCTTTCTGGAAAATTATGTTTTAATGTGCCTCTTCAACGGCACCGGCAAGATACATTGCAGTCAAAAGGACAAATACGTATGCCTGTACCAGGCCTACCAGAACGCCGAGCCCGAGGATTACAACGGGTACCACTGCAGGAGCAAGGATGCCGAGCACGATCAGCAGGATGTGCTTTGCCACCATGTTACCAAAGAGCCTGACTGAAAGGGTAAGGGGCCTGACGAAATGTCCTATGAGTTCAATAAAGAACATCATTATCATGAGGGGTAATGCAAAGATTGATCTGATCGGGCCAAGAAAGTGATTTATGTATTTCGGTCCATGGACCTTGAGACCGTAATAGTGTGTTGCAAAAAATACCGGTATCGCACAGGCTGCCGTTGTGTTTATATTCGCAGTCGGGGAGTCAAACCCGGGGATCAAACCCATATAATTACATACAAGGATGTAAATACCGAGTGTACCGATGAGGGGAAAAAATGTCCCGGCCCAGCGATGCCCGATGGTCTCTTCGCAGAGATTATAGAGTGACTCTACAACGGCCTCAAGGACGTTCTGCGCACCTGTGGGGACGAGTTTGAGGGATTTTCTGACGATGATTGCCAGTACGATCAGCATAGCCATTGCCAGCCAGGAATAGGTGACAAAGGACGGCACGCCCGGAATGTTTAAAAAATAGGTAGCTTCCACTCCAACCTCCTTTGAGTTCTCAGGCAACGGAGCCCGGGTTTAAAACTCTGTGTATGATACTCATGTAGCTGTAAATTGTCAAGAAAACCGGGTTTTAATTTTTTTATGGGGCTATTGAGTGTTTATATGGAGTCTGTGTATAAAGTCGAACAGTTGTCGTTATTCCGCCATTCCCCGAAAGCGTTCGGGGAATCGTTCAAAGCGCAGAGCGCATAGCATTCGTCATTCCGGCTTGTCCGGAATCCGTCTTTAAGAAGGATTCCCGTCCCGAATGCGTTCGGGATTGCGGGAATGACAAATAACTGTAATTTATACACGATAGTATGGTAGGACATTAACCCGGTTAGACAAAGAAGAGTTCCATCTGCTGGAGGTGTTCCCCCGGGAAGCTTATCGGGTAGTCGTTGGTAAAGCAGGCATAGCAGTAATTGTCTGGATGCGGGACAGAGGTCCTGAGCCCCTCGATTGAGAGATAGGACAGGGATTCTGCAGTGATATACCTCCTTATCTCCTCAACCATGTGGGTGGAGGCAATGAGTTCGTTCCTGGTCGGCGTGTCAATACCATAGAAACAGGGGCCGACCGTCTTCGGGGCACTTATGCGCATATGGACCTCCCTTGCACCCCCGACCTCCCTGAGCATCTTTACTATCTTCTTGCTCGTTGTTCCCCTGACGATTGAGTCGTCAACAACAACGACCCTCTTCCCCTTCAGTATATCCCTGACCGGATTTAACTTTATCTTCACACCAAAGTGACGTATGCTCTGTTTCGGTTCAATAAAGGTTCTTCCGATGTAGTGGTTTCTTATAAGTCCAAGATCAAACGGGATGCCGGAGGCCTCGGAATAACCTATTGCAGCGGGCATGCCGCTGTCGGGAACCGGAATAACAAGATCGGCATCAACCGGGGCCTCTTCGGAGAGCTGCCTCCCCAGGGCTTTCCTTATGCTGTTTACATTTATCCCGTCAAATATGTTGCTGTCAGGCCTTGCAAAGTAGATAAGCTCAAATACACAGTGGGCCTTTTGTGTGCTGACAAGGGCCTGAAGAGAGGTCAACCCGTGTTCATTTATGACCACCATCTCCCCGGGGGCGATATCCCTGATGAATTCTGCTCCAATGAGATCAAAGGCGCATGTCTCGGATGCAATCACATAGGCCCCGTCAAACATGCCTATTGAGAGAGGCCGTACTCCAAAAGGATCCCTGACTGCAATCAGTTCCTTTTCCCTCAGTACTATGAGGCTGTATGCACCGGAGACATCAAGGAGGGCCTGGACAAGTCTTTCCTTAAAGGTATCCCCGCGGGCATGAGCAGTGAGGTGTACAATTACCTCGCTGTCTGCGTTGGACTGAAATATTGCACCCTCGTCCTCCAGCTTCTTCCTGAGTTCCGCAGCGTTCACGAGGTTTCCGTTATGGGCAATGGCCACACTCCCCATGGAGAACTTTGCAAGAAGTGGCTGGACGTTTTTCAGTGAACTGCTCCCGGCAGTGGAGTATCTGTTATGGCCGATTGCAATGTAGCCCGGGAGACGCTTGAGCCTCTTGTCTGTAAAGATGTCGGCGACAAGCCCCATGGATTTTTCGAGAAGGAGATGTTTTCCGTCGGAGGAACAGATGCCCCCGCCTTCCTGTCCCCTGTGCTGGAGCGCATACAGCCCAAGGTATGTCAGGTTGGCAGCCTCGGGATGGCCGTAGACTCCGAATACCCCGCATTCCTCTTTAATATCAAAGAGGACCCTATCAACAGGCCCGGTCTTTAGAGATACATTTAGATACATAATGAATATCCTCACAGACGAGATCAAGTCGGATAACACCCCAGGAACAACCGGGGATGTTAATTGAATTTTAGCACGACAGGGGCGGAAACGGCAAAGGATAGATCTTATTTCCCTTGTTGTTCGGCACAGCATATGATATAATCAGCTCGAGGGGTCAGCTGAGGAGGGATCTGTTGGCTGAGAAAGATTTTCTGAAAGAAATCGGGGCACTAAAGAAGGAGATTGCCGCTCTCAGGGAAAAGAGCGAGGTCCTCACCGACAGGGCGGAGGATATCTTCATCCCCGGGCTCGTCTCTGAGGAGATATGCAGTGTAGAGAGTGCGGACGACGCAACAAGAATCGCCCTTGGGAATATGTCTGTCCCGAAGGGTATTTCCTGTTCAGCCTGTGAGAATTTGGAAGGCAACTCCTTGAGGATTATCATGAGTGCTCCCCGGAACTCTCCACCGGCAACAGGAGAGCCGTTTTTCTTATCGAAGATACACCTGTTGAGAGTATCAGAAAAAACAACTGTTTTGTTGAACTTCCGGAAACTGCTCCAATCCCCGAGTTTATCCCACCGAGGATTAAGGAATCCGGGCCGAACTCCTTTTATATGACGTCTCTTTTTCTTGAGGGAGACCCTGGCGGCGTTTTCATCTTTGCAGACTACACCGGTGAAAGAGGTTACCTGAGGGCCGTTGTTCCTTTTATAAACAGTGTTGGAGGGGCTGTCAGGAGCCGTCTTGAGCCCATGTTGCTCACGAAGGAGATTCAGGAGACTAAGCGGAATATTGAGGTGATAGTGGATGAACGGACGAGTGATCTGAGTAAAAGAGTTAAGCTCCGGCCAAAGGCCGGGGCTTTCGGCAAGGTGCATTGTAAAGAGGCTCGATATTGAGATGGAAGAGAGACGAAGGATCGAGGAGGAGTTAAAGAGATCCGAGGAGAGATACAGATCAATTATCGAAACAGACCCTGAGTGTGTACTGATCCTTGCACCGGATGGGAAACTTCTGGAGATGAACCCCGCTGGACTTGCGATGATAGAGGCGGATTCCTTTGAGCAGGTTGCCGGCCGGCCGGTGTATCCCCTGATTGCACCTCAACACAGGGATGCATTCCGTGAACTGGTTGAAAGGGTCTGTTCGGGCGACACAGGGGTGCTTGAATTTGAAATGATCGGGCTGAAGGGAACGCTCAGGTGGCTTGAGATACATGCAGTGCCGCTCAGGGACGGAGGTGAGAGGATTACCGGTTTGCTTGCAGTGACTCGTGACATAACGGACAGGAAGAGGACGGAGAAGGAATTATCTCAAGAAAAGGCATTCACTGATGCGGTGATAAACAGCCTGCCGGGTATTTTCTATGTTTATGAGGAAGGCCAACGTCTGATCAAATGGAACAGGACCCTTGAAACCAGAACGGGGTATTCTCCTGATGAATTATTAAACAAGCACGCCTTAGACTGGTTTGCGGAAGAGGAAAGAGAGAGAATTGCCACGGAGATAAACAACGTTATGGGCAAGGGAGAGTCAACTGTAGAAGCGAATCTGGTCCTGAAAGACGGGGCAAGGGTCCCCTATGTTCTCACGGGGACACGGCTGAGGTCGGAGGGGCGAAACTACCTGATAGGCATCGGTATCGAGACTACCAAACTAAGGCAGGTCGAGGAGGAATTAAGGAAGGCAGAGCAAGAGTGGAGTAACACCTTTGATTCCATCTCGGACTTTGTCTCGGTGCATGACAGGGAATTCAGGATTGTCAAGGCAAACAAGGCGCTGGTGGATTTTCTTGGCATTGCACTCGAGGAGTTGATTGGCCGGCGGTGCTACGAGGTATTTCACGGTACGGACCGGCCGTTGTTGAATTGTCCTTATATTGAGAGTATGAGGCTTAAGAAAACCGTGACTGCAGAGGTGGAGTACACAAAACTCGGCATCCCGCTCCTTGTGACATCGTCGCCTTTGTTTAACGGGGATGGAGACCTGATCGGTGACGTACATTTTGCAAAGGATGTCTCGGGGATAAAAGCCGCAGAGGAGCAGATACGCAGAAAGTCGGAAGAATTATCGGTGCTGAACCAGATAACGCGAAGGTCACAGGAATTCCTCCGGATTGACGAGTTCATAGAGACGGCCCTTGAGGCGGTTTCATCCTTTCTTGGTCCCGACATCACGATGTTCTATCTTTTTGAGAATGGCAAATTGCATCTCAAGGGACACAGGCCGGAGGAAGAGGGCGGTGTTGTCGAGGAAAAGGAACTGGGTGTCTGTCTCTGCGGCATCGCCGCAATGGAGAAGGAGCCTGTTTATTCAACGGATATCCACAGGGATGCCCGGTGTACGTTGGGAGAGTGCAAGAGAGCCGGTGTCAGCTCTTTTGCGGCAATATCACTCAGGAGGGGCGATGAACTCCTCGGTCTTATAGGACTTGCCTGGAAGGAGAAGTGGTCTTTCGATGAAGGAGAAAAGGGGTTTTTTGAGACCCTCGGCGCAGGCCTGTCCCTTGCTCTTCATAACTCCAAGCTCTATGAGGAGGTAAGGCAACATGCCGGGGCTCTTGAGATAAAGGTGGAAGAAAGGACGGAAGAACTCCAGAAAATCATTAACCTCATGGCGGGCAGGGAGGTGAGGATGGAGGAGCTGAAGGAAGTTATAAGGCAGTTGAGGGAGCAGATTGAGACGGCAGGGTTTACACCTGTGGCCGATGATCCGTTGAGGGAGGGATGACGCATCCGGGTTTGAAGCCGCGGTGACGGACCGCCGAAGTGTAAGACCGGGGTTTTGAAAAAAGACCCTTCATGAAGGTGTGTGGGAGGATAAAGGAAGTTTTTAGACAGGATTAACAGGATAAAGGCATAAGAATCCTGTAATTCTTTTAGAAACATCCTGTACATCCTGTCTAAAAAAGTCTTAAGTAGAGTCCGTGTATAAAGTCAGTCTCTCTATCTGTCATTCCGGCAGTCCTTAAGCCGGAATCCGGTCTTTTCAATAAGCTCTGGATGCCCGATTACAGACTTCGGGCATGACAAAAATAAAAAATGCCAGTTTATACACAGACTCTAAGTATCCTAAGTATCTGAGTTTGTCCTTAACAACCTCGACAACAGGGAGAGTTTGTGAAAAAAACACTTGCCGGTTTCTGTCTCCTTCTCTCTGTTGTGATAGCATCCGGGATAACCGCTACCGCTTCAACCAAGGTAAAAGCCGGCGTCTACCAGAACCGCCCCCTTGTGTTTTATCAGGACAACACAGACTTTAAGGGGCTTTATATTGATATCCTTGAGTATATTGCAGGCGAGGAGGGCTGGGAACTCGAATACGTGGCCTGTAAATGGTCTGAGTGCCTGAAGAAACTGAAGAAGGGGGAGGTAGACCTCCTGACGGCGGTGGGGTATTCAGAGGAGAGGGCGAAGAAGTACGCTTATACCAGGGAGACCGTGGTTGCGAACTGGGCACAGATATATGCAAGGGAGGGCACGGAGATAGGGTCCTTCCCGGACCTTAAGGACCGGACAGTGGCCGTGCTTGAGGAGGATATCTACTACAGGCCCTTCAGGGAGCTTTTAAGGCTGTTTGATGTCAATAGCCGTCTCGTTTTCCTCAAGAGTTATGATGATATCCTCAGGACGGTTTCAGAGGGGGGTGTGGATGCAGGGGTGGTAAACAGGCTTTACGGGGGGCTTAACGAGGGACGTTTCCATGTCGTTAAGACATCCGTAATATTCTCTCCCATAGATGTTAAGATAGCCTTTCCAAAAAGGGGACCTTTGACCCCCATGCTGAGATCCACGATTGACGGATACCTGAGAAGGCTCAAGAAGGACCCGAACTCGGTCTATTATCAGTCCATTAACCGGTGGTTCGGCGGCTTCGCCGGACCGCTCTTCCCCGGCTACTTAAAGTGGGTGCTTCTTTCCGGTGCCGTCTTATTGCTGCTTGTCCTGTTGATGAGCTGTTTATTGAGAAAACAGGT
>BDTA01000120.1 GCA_002897935.1 bacterium BMS3Abin08 | reverse complement strand
AATGGCCTGTGTTACCGAGGCCCTGGGGATGAGTCTTTCCTACTGTGCCACCGCCCTGAGTGTTGAAGCCGAAAAGAGGAGAATCTCCTTTGAAAGCGGCAGACGTATAGTGGAGCTTGTCAAAAAAAACATAGTGCCGCGAAAGATCATGAAAAGGCAGGCCTTTGAGAATGCAATCCGGGTGGACATGGCCCTTGGAGGATCAACCAATACGGTGCTTCACATACCTGCCATAGCCCATGATGCCGGCGTAAGACTCCCCCTCGATGTCTTTGACGAATTAAGTAAAACAACACCCCACATTGCCGATATGCTTCCGGCTGGGGAACATTACCTTGAGGACCTCCACCATGCCGGGGGCATACCTGCGGTGCTAAAGCGCTTACGGGACAGGATAAACAACACCATGACAGTCAGTGGCATGAGGATTCACAGAATAGCTGATATGGCTTCCATCTCAGACGAGACGGTTATAAAGGCAGTTGAAAAGGCATACCACAAAGAGGGTGGCATAGCCATACTCAGGGGTAACCTTGCTCCTGACGGCGCCGTGGTCAAACAGTCGGCAGTCAGCAGGAAGATGATGAAATTTGAAGGTAAAGCAAAGGTCTTCGACTCTGAGGACGAGGGGATGAGGGCTATTCTTGACGGCAGGATATCTGCCGGAGATATAGTGGTAATCCGTTATGAGGGCCCGAAGGGCGGCCCCGGCATGAGGGAAATGCTTGCTCCGACCGCAACAATTGCAGGTATGGGGTTGAGCGACTCCGTCGCCCTGATTACAGACGGAAGGTTTTCCGGGGGTACCCGGGGACCATGTATCGGGCATGTCTCACCAGAGGCGATGGAAGGCGGCCCCATGGCTGTACTCGAGGACGGTGACAGGATCAGGATAGATATCCCGAAGAGGCTTATCGAAGTGCTCTTGAGTGATGAGGAGATCGAAAGAAGGCTCAAAACCTGGAAAAAACCCCTTCCCAAGATCAAGAAGGGTTATCTCTCCAGGTATGCAAGAAATGTCAGTTCTGCAGCATTCGGTGCGATAATGAAGTGAGGCAGCCGGTATTGAGTGGCCGTTTAAAAAAGCATCTTTGCCTCATGGATGCCCTGGATTAGCATTTGGGTTCCGATAACGGCCAGTATAAGACCCATCAGGCGGGTTACTACGTTTATTCCATTGACACCTATGAATTTAACAAGATGTTGCCCGAAGATAAAAAACACATAGGTAATTCCACAGAGCACTGCAAAGGCAGCCACGGTAATAACAATCTCTAAGATATTGCCTGTGGCCGAATAATTCATTGCTGTTGCAATAGTGCCGGGTCCGGCTAAAATGGGCATTGCCAACGGCGATACGGCAATACTTAATTTTGCCTCCTTGGCATTTTTTGTGTCCTCTTTGGTGGGATTATGGATTGTAGATTGTTCTCCGTGCAGCATTTGAAACCCGACAAGAATAATAAGTGCGCCCCCCGTGATACGGAATGCCGGCAGCGTTATTCCAAACAACTCAAAAATCACCTTACCCAAGGTACAGAAAAGGAAGACTATAAGAAATGCCGTTATTAGAGATCTGAGCGCGACTTGTTTCCTGGTTGCCAGATCATCGTCGCCCGTTAATCCTATAAAAATAGGCGTGTTGGCAATAGGGTTCATTATTGCAAAGAAAGCTAAAAAAACCGTTAACGAATGACTCGATAAGTTGCTCATTTCTCCCCGGCAAATAAGGCTTTTTAGATTCAGCCTCTCACTGAACCCGCCAAAAAGACCGATATGAATCGTAACCCTACTATCTTACCATTTGGGCCATAGATAATGCTTTTAATTATGTCCTCTGTATAAAGTCGAACAGCTGTTGTTTTCTGTCATTCCGGCTTGTCCGGAATCGTTCTTTGAGAAGGATTTCCGTCCCGAATGCGTTCGGGATTGCGGGAATGACAAGTGACTGTAATTTATACACAGACTCTAATTTGAGTCAATTCAACCTCTTTATAAAAGTGCACAGGCCTTCAATTCATGCAGGTACTGTCCGTACCAGTTCATTCCGCGGTGCATCTTGTTGATATCCGTGATTTCAGGACGTATGCTCAAGAGGTGTAATATATCATCAAAACCGAAGAGGGGATCAACATGGTAAAGTTCATCATAAACAGTCTTAACAAACTGATAATCCTCTTCAAAATCCAATACCCATCGAAGGATATTTGAAAAATCCAGCCCGGTCTCCCAGGTCACATTCCCTATGCTAAACCTCTCGGGGCTGTTCCATATAAAAGGAGTGGTATGTTCCCTTTCAAAGTTTTTTTTTGCCTCTTTCCAGGCAATTTCAAGAACCTGCATCGGTATAATCTCCACGTCGTTACCATCGGGATAGGTTGGTGGATGGAGGTTGCTTACATAATCGAACCTCTCCCTATTGTCCAGATAGTATCTCAATACCCTGTCTATTATCTGCGGGTCAATCAGGGGACAGTCCGAGGGAATCTTGACAACCACATCTGCATTGCAGTTGATACCTGCCTTGTAGTGTCTGTCCAGAAGGTCCGTTGGGTGCCCCCTGAAGCATTCAAAGCCATTTTCCCTGCAGATGAATTCGATAACATCATCCCCTGGATCCGTTGTAGTTGCCACAACCACCCGGTTTGCCAGTCTTGCCCTCTCCACCCTTTTCACCATATGATACAGGACTGTTTTGCCTGCAAGGGTTTTTAAGACCTTGTGGGAAAGGCGCGTGGAACCGGATCTTGCCTGTACTATAATCACAATGTTTTGACTCATCATAGATAACCTCTGCATACCCCTGCTATTTTTTTTGCCGATGTGCCGCCGTTCTGAACAGGAAGCAGCTTTTTAAGTATCTCTACGTCAAAATAGGAATGGACCTCTTTGCCGAGGGCCAGCCCTATGAATGCTACGGATGAATACTGTGTTATCAGGACATCACAGTTTGCTATCATGGGGTTGATATCACCGCCTGAAAATACAAGGGCATCAGGGGCGTGTTTTTTTATCTCTCTTTTGGATCTTTCGGTACTTTCATTCGGATGAAGTTTGAAGATCAGTTTTCGTCCCCTTGCGATGGAGAGGACTCTCTTAAGAAACCTCTCCCTGTTGTCGAACTTGAAGGTCTCGCGGGTATCCGAGGTTCCCACAAGGACATACCCTTTGTGTGGAAAGTCGTTCTCCAGATACCGGAGAGCGTTATCAAAATTCGGTATACCTGTAACTACTATCTTTTCAGGATTAACCCCCTTTTTCATAAATAGTTTCCCGTACCCCTCGGATGCGACACAGAACTTATCATAGGCATCCGACAGCCCTGTAGCTGCTGTGCTTGCGAGATAACGGGGCAGCTTGAACCTCTTAACGAGACGGTAGATGAGGTTTTCAGGGTCGGTCATACCTTCCTGAACAAGGACGATCTTCTTCTCTCTGATATTTTTCTGAATAATCAGGTCCTGGCACGTTACAACAAGATCATAATCATTGGAGGACCCCCTGTAGTCTGTTTTGACACCCTCTCTTTTCAGATAGTCGTCTGTCTGTTGCCTGAATCTCCCTCCCATGACGGTAAAGTCAAGTACCCCGTAATTATTCAACAGTTTTATAAGGCCGTCGCCATAATAGGGTGTGAAATAACAATCGAACCCGGAGAGGTGCTGAGAGATCTTGTGCATAATCGTGGTTTGATTGAGGGAGCCGCATATAAACAGTACCTTTTTCATCTAAGAACAATGATACTACCCTCCTGTTACATTCTCATTAAAATAATCCCTATCATTTACCTGCCGGTTTATACCGGATACATCACGGCACGGCCATTTTCAGGCAATATCCACGAAATCCACGAGGCATTAACGAGTGCCCGCTTTTTATCTCCGGGCAGAATTAATCTCTTCTTAACGTTACTGTAACATTAGGCTGTTATCATACTCAGATAGAGTCCATGTATAAACTGCCATTTTTTATTCTTGTCATGTCCCGAAAGCGTTCGGGACATCCGGAACTTATTGAAAAGAATAGATTCCGGCTTAAGGACTGCCGGAATGACAGATAGAGAGACTGACTTTATACACGGACAATAGATAAGGAACGTCATCACGGGTTGCGCACGACTGTGTCAGGGAAAGGAGTTGGTCCCCTACTAATTTATAGAGTCTGTGTATAAATAACAGCCATTTGTCATTCCCGCAATCCCGAA
>BDTA01000119.1 GCA_002897935.1 bacterium BMS3Abin08 | reverse complement strand
TCCATTCAGGATTCTTCTCCTCTATAAGCCTCAACTTCCACTTCCTCTCCCACTTCTTTATCTGCTTTTCTCTCAGTATGGCGGCTTCAGGTGTCTCATGCGTTTCATACCATACAAGACAGTGCACACCGTGTTTCTTAGTAAATCCATTAACCATACCGTTTCTGTGCTCATAAACACGTTTAATAAGATCAGATGCCATTCCAACATATAGTGTGCCGTTACGCCTGCTGCATAATATATAAACACAATATGTTTTCATTAACTGATACTGGATTCCCGCCTAAAGACTGCGGGAATGACAACAAGGCGTTCCTTCCACACTATTACTTGATGAGCCAATAAGAAAAAGGCGGGGCAATGACTCAAGCAACGGTGTCCCCTACAATTAATTGTCCATATCGATCTATCATAATCGATAGCAACATTAACAGTCAAAATGGAGGTAGCAAATGGCAAGAATCGGTGTATTGACCTGTTCCAATGCAACCCAGGACCTTGGCTGTTCTTCCGCAAGTTGCCTGGCGGATTTTCGTAAAAGGAGAGGATCTTTTGCAGACTACCCGCAGGATGAACCCCTGGATTTAGTCGGCATCATTAACTGCCCAGGATGTCCGACGGTTATTGGTGCGGACAAATTACTGCAACGCATCAGGGCATTAACGGAATTTCGGGTCGATGTAATACATTTTACCTATTGTATAAAGGCTCTCTGTCCTTTCAAATAAAAGTATAAGAAGGCATTAGAAGGGGGTTTTCCTGAACTCAAAGTTGTAATCGGCACGCACCAGGAGCATATCACAGAGAATGAATACCGCAAGCGAGTGAAAACTCTCTTTTGTCAGCCCGGAAAGACAATGGTGGATCTGATATTAAATAAAGATTTACAACTCCAACAGGAGGAGTGAGTGAGGAGGTGTTTTATAGAAAATCCCATTGGTTGGAGCGGCCATGGGTTCTTACCCAGGGCATAGAGACATTGAAGGCCTCAACTACTGTTCATTAGCGGACAGTCCATTTCCTCCTACTGAACAGATCTGTACACATCAGTCTTTCGGCCCGGTAAGCACTGATCCGTTATTCCGGATTCTTCGACAGTTGTTATCCCGGATAAATCCGGGGATCCAGGCATCTGCCACCGGATAAGTTCGGCCACGCAGCTTCGGATACGGCTCAATCCCGGGATTCTCCTCATTTATGTGAGTAAATGGGTTTTAGTAACTCTAATCACGAAATGAGTCCGTGAGTCAATTCTGGTATAAAATGTGCTTGTAAAAGCACATACATATATTCTATTCCTTGCAATAATTTCAGGCTGTCCAAAAAGAGTCCTTGATTGTCACCCCTGAAATAAATTCAGGGCAGGCACTGAACCCGCTTCAGGGTCTCATAAGCTGTGGATTTTTTCATACAGCCACGGGCAAGCCCCTGGAACCCGGCTCAGGCTCAGATGCTGAAACAATCCCGGTATTGAATTTTCTGCGATCCTTAATATTTTTTGACAGCCTGTTGTGAATTGGCAACGATGAAACCTGCAGTCCGTCAGGATATTATCAGATACAGGGGAGGAAGAATGAACCTCAGGAACCGGCCAAGTTCTTTAATAGTACTTATGATGCTCCTTATCAGTATTGTGGTAGCAGATACCGTCCATGCGAGTGACCCCAGTGCCTACTTTTTTGACATGACAATGGGCGATTTCCCCGATGAATTAACAGCGGCCCAGGAGCAGGGAAAGAAGGGGATCATGTTATTTTTTGAGAGCGCCGATTGTCCTTTCTGTATCTGGATGAAAAATAATGTTCTCAATCAGCCCCGGGTGCAGAAATTTTACAAGAAGAATTTTCTCAATTTCCAGGTAGATACCGAGGGAGATGTTGAGATCACGGATTTTAACGGTAAGACCATGCGCCAGAAGGATTTTACAAGGATTAACCGTGTAAGAGCCACACCTACAATCATCTTCTATGATTTAAAAGGCCGGGAACTCACACGGTACTTTGGTGCCACCTCAAGTGCAAAGGAGTTCCTCTGGCTTGGAGAGTATGTTGCAAAGGGCATCTATAAAAAGATGCCCTTTCTGAAATACAAACGTCTGAAGTTAAAAGAATAAGGACAGCGATGAGTTTTTTTTGCCCTGTGCCGTTTCGCTATATCTGCGGGGGACTTGTATGTGTATTGTTGTCCCTGTTGTTTTGTCCTGTGCGTGTATATGCCGGCGACTTAACTGCCGGGCCTCTGCCGGACCCCCTGACCCTGGAGTATGCCTTGCGCTTTGCGGATCAACCGCATCCTGATCTCTCCGAGGCCCGGGCCGCACTGGAGAAGGCCGAGGCTGTGCGTCTTGGGGTCGAATCAAAATACGGGGTTAATGTATCCATCCTTGGCCGCCTGCGCTGGATAGAGCCGTCGCCGCTTGTCCATGATCAATCACACAATGATTCAAGCATGAGCCTGAATATAAGTAAGCGGCTGTATGATTTCGGAAGGAGCAAGGCCCGTCTTTCCGCTGCCGAATCCGATATCATGGCGGAGGGGATACTTTACACGGATGTCCGCCGGAGACGCCGCATTGATATCATGGCCCGCTTTTTTGATGTGTTACTCGCTGACATGGAATATGCCCGTGACAGTGAGGCCACGGCAGTCGCCTATGCCGGGTTTAACCGGTTGAGTGACAGAAAAAAACTGGGAGGGGCTTCCGATTTAGCTGTTCTGAAGGCAGAAACCGGATACAGGAAGGCACGCCGCAAACGCGCCGTTAGCGAGGCACGCCGGCGTATAACCCGTGCCCTCCTGTCAGAGGCGCTTAACCGTCCGGGGATACTGCCTGCCAGACTGGCAAAGCCTGCCCTTCCGGAGAATGATCGCAAGTTGCCTGCGGTGGGGACACTTGTCGGAGAGGCTCTCGACAGAAATCCTGTCCTGCTTGCCATGCGTGTCAGGGTTGATGCCGAGCGGGAGCGCCTCAAGGCGGCCCGTGCAGAGAAAAACCCTGTTCTGACCGCAGAAATAGAGGGGGCAAGGTATGAACGGCAATTCGGGTCAAGGGACAGGTGGAGGGCCGGCCTGACCATGGAGATTCCCATCTTTACGGGTGGCCGTGTTGATTCTGCAATTGCAAGTGCTGATGCGGAATTGCATCTTTTGAAGGCCAGGCTGGCCCGTAAAAAAATGGAGATACGGCAGGCAATACTGGAGACCTGGGAGAGGATCAATGTGCTGATAATCCAACGCGACGAGGTACGTACATTGAGGGATTACCGTGACCTCTACCTGGACCGCAGCCGTACACTCTATGGACAGGGGGTAAAGGCTGACCTGGGTGATGCCATGGTTAAGTATACCGGCTCCCTGTTGCGCCGTGCAGAGACGGAGTTTGAGCTTGCACTGGCGTGGGCAAGGCTCGATTCCCTGACAGGCAGGCCGGTATTTGTATCGAAGCCCGGTTCACCAGTGAATGATATAAAACCAGAGAGGTAGAAAAAACATATGCTCGGTTTCAGCGGTAAGTGTGTTACAAGGAGCGATATGACAGACCCTTCAGTCATTCTCAACGGACATCCTGTCCGTCTCCGAGGTAAGTTTTACGCTTCACCCTCCAGGTGAAGCTGATGTAAAACTTAAAACCCTTCAGGGTCTGTCACATCGCTCCCTTACATTGCTTGACGCTCTTTTATCGCTGGATTGGGGATATAGTTAACCAGAGGTTTAAATATTTGGAGGTACTGATGAATAAGCTGATGCATTTGGCGCTGACATGTGTAATGCTGCTGACTGTTACTTCTGCATTGCAGGCTGCCGAGGTCAAGGGCACCCTTGAGTGGTCACGGCGTGTTGAACTCGGTACGCCTGTATCCGGTATCGTGTCCGGGGTGCTGGCTGATGCAGGAGATCATGTGAATAAGGGGCAACCTTTAGTGCGATTGGACGGGCGTCTGTTCAGGGCTCGTCTGAGCAAGGCAAGTGCTGAAGTGAAAGGTGCGGCCATGGCGCTCGAAGAGGCGGGACGTGTACTTAAAAGGGCCGAAGAGTTACACAACCTTACAGTCCTGTCCGATCACGAATTGCAGCTCGATAGGGTAGGACTTGCAACAGCGGATGCAAAATACCAGGCGGCAAAGGCTGATTTGACCCGGGCTGAACTGGATATGGAATACAGCGTGGTGCGTGCACCGTACGATGGCGTAATACTGAAGCGTCAGGTCGAAGCCGGCCAAACGATTGTAACAGGGTTGCAGGCTGAACCACTATTTGTCCTTGCAGAGGCCGGACGCATACTGGCACGTACAATGCTAACCGGTAAACAAATTTCAACGTTGGCTATTGGCAAAGAAGTCCCTGTTGTTGTCGCCGGCAGGACATATAAGGGCGTGATAAAGCGTCTCGGCATGGAACCCGTGTCCGCCGGAGCCGGTAAAGTACTGTATGCCGTGGATGTGCAATTCAGTTTTGACCCTAAAGCGGAACTCCGTGCAGGACAGGAGGCTGAAGTCATATTCCCTTTTTAGATCCACTTCCGTAAACTTCACGTCCTGTTATACACGGATATTCAGATATAATATTACAGTATGAAATATAAACATCGTACCATGCTGTCTATAGCTGCTGCAGGGGTTAGAAACGGGTGTCTCGTCGTAAATCTTCCCGGTATCCCGAAGGCGATGAAGGAAAACATCGAGGCAATACTTGATGCAATTCCCCACGCAGTTGAAAAAATAAAGAGTTCAGAGGAGGAGCGCTCAAGATGAAAGACATATCATATTCCATCTCATTTCTGGCTGGGGTAATTTCTTTTTTATCACCCTGCGTATTACCGCTATTGCCGTCTTATGCATCATTTATCACGGGTATATCATTTGAGGACCTTACGGGCAAAACGGACAGGGCAAGAATAAGGTTTCTGACACTGACCAATTCACTGGCTTTCACATTCGGTTTTTCTGCCGTCTTTATTGCCCTTGGAGCATCTTCATCCGTCATAGGCCGTTTTCTGTTCGACTATCAGGACATCATAAGGATTGCCGGAGGCATCGTAATCATCATATTCGGCCTTTTTGTAGCCGGGTTTGTCAAGATCGGGCTCTTTTCCCGTGAAAAGAAATTCCATATCGGCGGACGACCCTCCGGATACATAGGCGCATTCGTAATCGGCATGACCTTTGCGGCAGGCTGGACACCGTGCATTGGTCCCATACTCGGAAGCATTCTCCTGTACGCAGGCACAAAGGGTTCCGCCCTCTACGGGGTCAAGCTGCTGGCTGTCTATTCGCTCGGCCTGGCGATACCTTTCCTTATATCGTCGCTTGCGATCAACACCTTCCTGAGTTATTCTAAAAGGATACAGAAATACATGAGAGTGATCATGATAATAAGCGGTCTGCTCATGATCATCTTCGGGATAATGTTACTAACCAACCGGGTGAGCCAGCTTACGCGCTACTTCCCGGATTTCGGGATCAATTTATAAGAAATTTCCACCCGCAGATTGGCGCAGGTCTGTTTGCCCGGCAAAAGCACGCCTGTCTGAGCCGTTTCCGATTGTTCGGGGATACCGGAAAGAAAAGGAGGGTTTTCCAGAAGCCCGTCTATTCCCTGTGGTGAGGTATTTTCAGGGTATTAAAGTTTTTATGATATCCGGACGATACAGTATTTAGAGGCATATATGAACAGCATTTTTTCAATAGCTACCGGTGCCTTAAGAGCTTTTGGCATCAAGCAGAAATCAACTGCCACAAATATAGCCAACATCAATACAGGGGACTATAAGCCCTTAGATGTAAATATGCAAGAGACTCAAAATGGTGGTGTAAAGGCATATGTTACCCGTTCAGGGGATGCCTGCAGGGTTGATATAGCCAAAGAGATGGTAGACATGCTTGTTACGGCAGATTCCTTCAAAGCAAACACCGAACCAATCAAGGCGGAAGATGAAATGTTTAAGAGTCTGATAGACATAAAGGTGTGACGCCTCGATCTCATCTATCTCGTTGATTTCGTCTATTTGGTTATTTTTTTATCCTGTTAATCCTGTCTAAATTAAACTATTTGTCCTTATCCTCTCTCTGTGCCCTTCCCGAAAGCATTCGGGATGGCTAAGCCTCGGTGAGAATCAGGGGCATATCTCATTCTGTCTCGTCTGTTTTGCACTTCTTCCATGTACCATATGCTGTCCGGAAAAATTCGTATCGGACAGGTCTGATGCTACCTGAAATATGCGTTATTTTTCGTCCTGGGACTCCAGTATCTTTTTAGCAAGTTCTTTCCCTCCCAGGGCTATAATTAGAACTGCAAGCACGCCGATTGTGATAAAGGTAACGGTAAACCCGATAATGACAATTTCACGCGAGATGTTCATCTCTTCGAGGGCGATGGCAGAAAAAAAGAGGATGACCATTGTTTTTGTAAAGCGCGCTACCAACGTTGCGCGGGGGATCTTTTCTTTTAGCAATGCCTTCTTAATCGCCGATGAAACCCTCAATGATATGAACCACCCGGCACTGAATACAAAAAGGGCGACTACTAACTTCGGGAAAAAGGAAATAGACCTTTCGAGGAGATTAGATAAAAATGTAATTTTCATGACCTCCAGGGCATCGCTCAGAAAACTCAAAAAGATTACTACAAATACGACGTTTCCAATAAAATTGAAAAGGCCGAACCTCACATCAGCTTTCGATAAATCTTTTCCCCAGCGGAATTTCTGCAGGAAACGCTCCAATCTTAAAATCACGCAAATTTGAATTACTATTCTTTTTGCTATCCATCCGATGCCCCATCCGATGCCGATCAGAACAATGGCAGCAAACAGGTCGGGCAGGTATCCAAATATTTTCCCGGTGAAGTCATAAAATATGTTTTTCAGGCTATTGTTCATTTTCTTCCCCCGTTTTTACATCTGGTTTTAACACCGAAGTCCAGAAAGACTCGCTCTCCTGGTATTCCTTTATCCATACCACGGGACATTTTACGTATTCCGTGATTTCCTGTGTCAACGATTTCCCCCAAAGGAGTTCCAGTAAACCGCCGGACCTTCCACCCATAAGTATGAGGTCTACATCTCTCGACAGCCGGAGTATACCATGCAGGATGTCCGTACCATCCAGCACCTCAATTATAGCGGTGAAGGCGCTTTCATGAACGAATTCCTTGATTTTTTCCAGTTTTTCAACTTTTTGGGATTTGGGGGTGTCGGGTTCAAAGACTACGGCAATCTTGAGTTTGCAGTTAAAATAATTAACAAAGGCCGGTGCAATCTCTGTTGCAAGGTGTGTATGTATATCATGGCTGAATGGAATCAATATCGTGCGGATTCCTTCAGGAGGTACTTTGCCATGCACTATCGCAACCTCGCTTGGAGATTTTTGAATAACGGTATCTATGAGGGAAGAAAAGAAATGCTCAAAGAAAGTCGGGTGTTTCTGCCTCCCCAGAACGATAAAATTGCACTCTTCTTCCCTTGCTGTCTCGACAATACCCTGGGAAATCCTGTGAGCAACCTGAACTATGGAGCGAACAGGTATCCCTGATCTTGATACCACCATTTCCGCTTCCTCAATCAAAGGTTTTACGCTGACCATATCGTTCAGGCCCACCAGGAGCGGCTTTCCTTCATCGACTTCAATTACATGGAGAAAAATGATTTCTCCGTTGTTTTTCTTTGCTATTGCAATGGCTACAGTGGATAGGGATTCCAGAAGCTCCTGTTTTGAGAGACAAACGAGAATGCTGTACTCTTTTCTTTCAAGGCGTTCCAGTGATTCGACCTTGTGTTTGTATTCAATCTCCCGGTGGGAAGCGTATAGCTTATAAACGGTTAAACCGAGAGCGATCCATATACCCGTTACAATCCACGCTACCGGGCTGTAATTGAACATATAGGCTGCAATGCCTAAGAGCATGACAATACCCGCTATAGAGAGCCATGGATACAGGGGTGTTATAAACCCGCGGTCGAGGTCGGGTCTTGTTTTACGCAGTCGTATCATGGCGATATTAACTTGAAAAAACAGGAGGAGAAACATGATGTCTGCTGCGCTTGCCACGTCTTCAATGGGTAGAGATACCGCCATAATAACGACAATGAACAATGAAATAAATATTGACCAGTGAGGGGTAAATCTTTTAGCGTGTACCTTGCTGAAGAAAGCTGGAAAGTTGCGATCTCTTCCCATTGCGAAAGCGACCCTGGAAGAGGAATATATGGTGGCATTCAATGCAGACATTGTGGAAACCAGACCACCCACCAGGATCATGATTCCGGCACCTGTAAAGAAACTTTTTGCAACCTCCACCAGTGCAATTTCTTTATAGGACGCAAGGTAATTCCATGGCGTCATATCCTTTGGCTGGACAGACCCAAAGGCTGCTATCGTTACTAAAATGTAAATCGGGATAACTATCGCCAAAGAAAGAAAAACCGCCCTTGGAATATTTTTCTTGGGGTTTTTGATTTCCTCGGAACTCTGTGCAATGATTTCATATCCCTCGAATGCGATAAACGTCAGGCCCATCGCTTTAAAGACACCGCCCCAGCCATTTGGCATAAACGGGGTAAAGGCCTCCTTCCAATCAGGCCGGTTTATAAGTAAATTCAGTCCAAAGCCGATGAATATTGCAAGGATCAGTATCTTGGTAATTGTAATAATATTTCCGGTTTTTCCTGCTTCAGAAGCTCCGCGAAAGTTGATGTATGCAAACAAGATTGCGACCCCTGCTGCGAGAATTTTCTCGGGCGAAATTACTCCCCAGTGAGGAACGGTAACTCCCAACGCTGTTAAGACATGGGCAAAATATGCTCCAAATCCCAGTGCATAAAGACTGCAGGCCACTGCATGAGCAAACCAGCTCATCCATCCCGAAAGAAACCCGTTCCATTTGGGTAAGGCCTCTTTAACCCAGAGATAGCCGCCACCGGCATCATGGTAGCATGATCCCAGTTCCGCATAAGACATTGCAGTAAAGATGGTAACAAATCCGTTCAATGCAAAAACCAGTATAAGTGCCGGACCTGCAACGCCGGCGGCAATACCCGTCAGAACAAAAATCCCTGCCCCGATCATTGCACCGACACCAATCAGCGTCACATCCATCAGACTCATTTCTCTGCTTAAGCGAACCTCTGTCTCAAATTTCTTCATAAGTAAGACTTAATCCTCCACACTGCCTGTCGCCCGATATGGGTTTATAATGAACATGGTTAACATTAGTGTTGCACGAGACCTTCCTGAATACCTGCTTCTTTTATAATACAAAATTTCACTTTTTGTGAAACCCTGTTTTTTGTATGAGTTTGCTGAAAAATCCATTTCAGGCGGTCTTCCCTATGTTTGGATAGTTCTTGATACAACTGCAAGATTAACCCGATATTCCCCGCAGCTTGCAGCAGGGTGATTCGTTTTTCATATTGAAACAGTTCAGCAGAAGGCCTGCTCCGGAATGCCGTCGAATGTTGCCTGGAGTCATGGAATTCATACCAGAGAATGTACAATAGCTATTATAGATTTTTGACAGCTTTATTTTCCGGGTTAATAAACCCTTGATGGACTCGTAAAAAGTCCATAGCACCGTTTCAGGAGGGCTAAGATAGGTGTATATGAGAAGTGAAGGGATAAAGGGGATAGGGTTTGCAGGCAGGGGAACAAAAAAATGGCTCTTCAGGAAGTTGAGTGGAACAATAAAGCAAGCTCCGTGGTTATATTATCCACAGGAAAGTCTGTATAACCAAAAAACACTCTACAAAAAAGTCTGTATAAGCTTTATAATAATACAACTGCTACTATTTGTATATGCAGGAGAAACTCTCCAGGTGCATTTTGCCAACACCTGCACAAAGAGGACAAATCCCATGGCTGTGACAATAGTTTTAGGAATCTCTGTTCTGCTTCAATTTGTAGCGGCATTTTTAGCTTTCAGGCTGATCCGGATCACCGGGCAACGCTTGGCTTGGGTGTTGATTGTAGCGGCCATCTCCCTTATGGCCACCCGTCTCTCCATCAGTTTATTCCGATTAATATCAGGTGACGTATCTCACATACCCGATCTTTCAGCTGAATTGGTTGCACTTGTCATCTCAATACTGATGGTTGCAGGAATAGCGTGGATCGCCCCCCTGTTTCTCTCCATCAAGCGCACAAAGGAAGCCCTGCTGAAATCGGAGGAGAAATATCGGGATTTTTATGACAAAGCTCCGGATATGTATTACTCCCTGAGTGAAAACAAGCTGATTATTGATTGTAACGAGACAACGGCAAGGATGCTCGGCTACAAAAAAGAAGAAATCATTGGTAGAGCGATCACGGATTTTTTTACGAAGGAATCCAGGGAACTTTTTGAAGAGACTTTTCCGAAGCTCAAACAGGTAAAAGGCTACCATAACATAGAGAGGGAGTTCGTTCGAAAAGATGGTACAAAAATGCCCGTCATCTTAAATGTTTTTAGTGAGTTTGGTGAAGACGGGAATTTAATCAGGACAAAAACAATCGCAAGGGACATTACCGATCGCAAGAAAATCGAAGAAGAACTGCTTAAGGTAGAGAAACTTGAATCACTTGGTGTTCTTGCCGGTGGTATTGCTCATGATTTCAATAACTTGCTGACTGCAATTCTGGGAAGCATTTCTCTGGCAAAGATGTATGCAGGATCCGGGAATAAGGTCTCCGAGAGGTTGGCAGAGGCGGAAAAGGCATCCCTGCAGGCAAGGGATTTAACCCAAAAGCTGCTTACTTTTTCCAAGGGAGGCTTCCCTGTTAAGAAGGCAGCTTCTATCTCGGAGTTAATAAGAGATTCGGCCGGTTTCGTTTTGAGCGGTTCTAATGTGAGGTGCGAATATTCCACACCAGGGAATCTATGGCCGGTGGATGTTGACGAGGGTCAGATAAGTCAGGTTATCAATAATCTTATCATCAATGCGGACCAGGCTATGCAGCAGGGTGGGATAATTCAGGTAAGTTGTGAAAATGTTGTCCTTAATAAAGCAGACCTCCTGCCCCTCAAGGGAGGAAACTATGTGAAGATATCCATAAAAGATCACGGGGTTGGAATACCCGAAAAATATATCGAGAAGATCTTTGACCCGTTTTTTTCCACAAAACTCAATGGTACCGGTCTCGGTCTATCCACCGTCTATTCCATAATTAAGAGACATAATGGTTACATCGCGGTAGAATCTAAAAAAGAACTGGGTACGACCTTCTATATCTATCTCCCTGCTTCCCGGAAGGATATACAACAAAAGAAGGACGACACGGTAATTATTGGCGGAAAGGGAAAGATACTGGTAATGGATGACGAAGAGATCGTGAGGGAAGTGCTTGGAGCAATGCTGGTGAGCATTGGATACGGGGTGGAATATGCTACGAATGGAGAAGAAGCGGTTGAGCTCTATAGGGTGGCAAAGGGATCGGGAGCGCCCTTCGATGCCGTTATCCTGGATTTAACTATCCCGGGAGGTATGGGAGGGAAAAAGGCAATGCAGGGCCTGCTCAAGATTGATCCCGGCGTTAAGGCAATTGTGTCAAGCGGATATTCAAATGATCCTGTAATGGCAGATTTCAGGGAATACGGCTTCAGCGGTGTTGCAGCCAAACCTTACAAGATCAAGCAGTTGAGCGAAACATTACATAATGTGATTAAGGGGCGGGTATAATGAGCCGGTGATACAGTCTGAAGATACTCTGAGAGCAGCGCTGCGTTATAATGTAAGTAAGTTACAAATCATGGAATAAAAGGACAACAACAAGGGGAATAAATCAGCAGATCCGAAAGGAGGAAAAATGAGCGCGATTTTTCAGGCTGCATCTTTAGGAAATATGGAGTTAAGGAACCGTTTCGTGAGGTCAGCCACATGGGAAGGCATGGCAGGTGAAAACGGTGAGGTTACAGAACCCTTAATCGATTTTTACAGGGTTCTTGCAAGCGGAGGGGTCGGTCTGATCATAACAGGCTCTACTTTTGTAACCAAAAGGGGCAAAATGGCCCCCGGGCAGCTTGGTGTTGATGATGATTCCTTGATCACAGGGCTTAGATCTATACCAGGGGTGGTTCACGAAGAGGGCGGCAAGGTTGCGATGCAGCTTGTCCATGGGGGTTCGCAAGTCCATTTTGATAGCGGGATGCCTCCGCAAGCTCCTTCCGCCGTTAAGGAGAGGGTAACGGGCAATATGCCTGTTGAGATGACAGTGGATGACATCAAATCCCTCGTGCATGAATTCTCAGAGGCTTCAAGGAGGGCAAAGGAGGCAGGGTTTGACGGTGTTCAAATACATGCCGCTCATGGCTATCTGCTCTCGCAGTTCCTGTCTCCTTATTCAAACAGACGTGCGGATGATTATGGTGGGTCTATTGAGAACAGGGCACGGGTCATATTTGAGATCTACAAAGCCATAAGGGAGAAGGTCGGCAAGGATTACCCGGTAATGATAAAGATAAATGCAGCCGACTTTGACGGTGAGGGTCTTACGCCTGAGGATTCGTTATGGGTCTGCAGGAGACTATCTGAGATGGATATAGATGCTATAGAATTAAGCGGCGGGGTCCTTGCATCGGGCAAGCTTGCACCCTCGAGGCTTAAGATCAACCGCCCTGAAAGGGAGGCATATTTCAGGAAATATGCGGAACAGTTCAGCCCCGGTCTGAATTGTCCCTTGATGCTTGTAGGAGGACTTCGCTCTCCCGAGGTGATGGAGGATATCTACAATGAGGGATATGCACAGTTTTTCAGCCTTTCAAGACCTCTTATATCCGAGCCGAACCTCATAAGGAGATGGGAGTCGGGCGATCGGAAAAAGGCGAGATGTATATCCTGCAATAAATGTTTTAATACGCCCATTGATGGAGGGAGGCTTTACTGCGCAACCTTTAACAAGGAGGGCAAGGCTTGAGACCCTGCAGGTGAATGCAGGGCAGGCTCCGAACCCTCCGTATCCCTATCCCGTACTTGGTCCGGGGCGGCAATGACTGTTATGTAAGGGTCAAGGAAGGGGGGGCTTTCCGCAAGGTGCATTGTAATAATACGTTTCCTTGCATCTGCCGGCAGAAAGCGGGGGGATATCGAATATTGCTCTGTCCGGCGTTGCTTATCGCCGGATTTGAAAGGCACAAAACCGTCAACAAGATAAGGAGGATATCAATGGATCAGGACCGTTACAAACGAGGTTGGGAAAAACTGAAGGAGATCGATGGTGAAGCCGGTGAACGCGTGGTAGAGGGCCTGAAAGATATTGCGCCGGATTTAGTGCGTTATACTATTGAATTCCCCTTTGGTGACATATATTCGAGGCCGGGACTGGATTTGAAATCAAGGGAAATAGCAACGGTTGCCGCACTTACCGCCATGGGCACCGCCGTGCCCCAGTTGAAGGTTCATATCAATGCTGCCTTAAATGTGGGCTGCACCCGTGAGGAGATTGTAGAGGTTATCATGCAGATGGCGGTGTATGCCGGTTTCCCCGCAGCATTAAACGGCATGTTTGTGGCCAAGGATGTTTTTAAGGAAAGAGACGAAAAAAAGGCGCAAGAGGATAATAATTAAGACAGACATTACAAAATCATAACCACAAGGAACATAAAAGAGGGCTCTTTCGTGTTTTACTTGAAGACAGGTTTAAAATTCAACTTAACATTAACCACAACGCACAATGTCATTCCCCGAAAGCGTTCGGGAAATCGTTCTAAGCGCAAAGCATTACTTTTTCTGTCATTCCGGCTTGTCCGGAATCTGTCTTCAAGAAGGATTCCCGACTCCAGAATGCGTTCGGGATTGCGGGAATGACTAATGACTGACAAGAAAATCTTGATTAAATACATTCCTTGCAATTTAAAAACAGACTCTTATTAGACAAAGCAATCCGGCAGTTAGTGGTTTATACGAGGATATTGCAGAAACGGTTCCGGACAAGCCGGAATGACGGACTGATCAAGTATTTTCAGATTTTTTACGAATGAACCATAATTTTCGTATGCTTCATGGTTTTAAAACAGGCGCTTTTTTGATGAAAACACATAGAGTTTGGACAGCAGTCCGTAAATAATATTAAAATTTAAGCATTGGAGGTCAATATGAAGCTGCTGTCAGGCAAAAAAGCAGTCATTACCGGAGGGAGTGAAGGAATCGGGTTCGGTATTGCAAAGGCATTTGCCCGGACCGGCGCGGATCTTTTGCTGATAGCCAGAGATGCAGAGAAACTGGATAAGGCATCAGCGGAACTGATAAGTTATGGAGTAAATGTAAGGACCCTATCCGCTGACCTGTCGGATCCTTCCGCCTTTGAAAAGATATCCGGACAGATCCTTTCGGAATGGAATGAGATAGACATATTGGTTAATAACGCCGGTATTGCAAGGTTTAATCTATTTTCAGAGGTCAGTGAAAGTGAATTTGACCTTCAACTGAATTTGAATGTCAAAGCACCCTATCTGTTGACACAGCGATTGTTGCCTGCATTGGAAAGAACTAAGGGCTGCATCATTAATATTTCATCTTATTTTGCCCGGAGGATGCTGCCCGGAAGACCGTCAACGGTATATTCGTTAACAAAAGGGGCCATCAATTCTTTTACGAAGGCATTGGCGTATGAATTAGGAAC
>BDTA01000118.1 GCA_002897935.1 bacterium BMS3Abin08 | reverse complement strand
TTATATTTTTGTCATACCCGAAGTCTGTAGTCGGGTATCCGGAAGTTACTGAAAAGACTGGATTCCCGCCCAACAGACCGCGGGAATGACGGCTCTATTGTTGACTTTATACACAGACTCTAAATAGAGTCTGTGTATAAACTGCTGTTTTATATTTTTGTCATACCCGAAGTCTGTAGTCGGGTATCCGGAAGTTACTGAAAAGACTGGATTCCCGCCCAACAGACCGCGGGAATGACGGCTCTATTGTTGACAGTCTCGTAAAAAACCGGAAATACCCTATTCTGTCATTCTGAATCCCGAATCAAGTTCGGGAAATCTATATAAATCAAGAAGTTATGAGACCCTGAAACAAGTTCAGGGTGACAATCAGGACTTTTTACGAGTGCATCAAGTAAGACATGTTATGATAAATTACAATGCATCTTGCCGAAAGCCCCGACCTCTGGTCGGGGCTTTCGGCAAGGAATGTAATTAATCAGGATTTCTTTACATTGGCAAGCTCCGACCTCTGGTCGGAGAGCTTGACTTAAGGAGGCGCTTTTTATAGATGATTGGTCCGGTTGTGCTTGAAAGAGAGGTTTGCTGGGAGGGAAGGTATCTGCGGAGTCTCATGATCCGTTACAGGAGCAGGAAGGGAGATATCATAGAATGGGAGGCCTTTCAGCGGATAGGGGTAAAGGGTATTGTGGCGATTGTTCCCTTTACCAGGGAAGGAGAGGTTGTTCTTATAAGGCAATTCAGGCCTCCTGTTAACAGGTTCGTCGTTGAATTCCCGGCCGGGCTGAATGACATGGAGGAGTCCCTCGAGGAGGTGGCCCTGCGCGAGTTGTACGAGGAGACCGGTTATGCTTCAGGCAGGCTGGAACCGGTTGCCGAAGGTCCTCTCTCTTCCGGGGCCTCAACTGAAATATTGACGGTTTTTGTTGCAACAGACTGTTTTTTAAAGGGGGGGCAACAGCTTGACAAAGTAGAAGACATAGAGGTGCTTAAGCTTCCGTTTAATGGGTTTCACGAAAGGCTTACCGGGCTGCAGGACAAGGAAACCCTTGTAGATCTTAAGATCTATGGTCTCTTTGAACTTGCCAGAAGGCGGGCGGGCTTATGAAGCTCAAGAGTAAATTCGACATTTTCACCGCCCTGCTCGTCCTGCTCTTTTTTCTGGTCCTCGCGAGTTCCTTTTTTATTAATGGTTATGTTTACAAAAAAACAGAGCAACTCACAAACGCAACGAGAGAGATTAATTTTTTGGTCTCCCTGAAGACCTCGTTAAAACAGCTCGAACATTACCTATGGGCATACCTTGCCGACCCTGTCAAGGAGAAACGCAAGCAGGTGAAAGAGTCCATGGACAGGTTTTATAGTCTTGTGGGCAGGACAACCGACTTCAAACTCAATGAAGATGAACTAAGGATGATCAGGTACCTCCGCAGGAATATAGAGAGGTTTTCATCCCTGGTAAACAGGATACTGTACTCAAGCGAGAAGGGTAAGGCGGGTGTGCTTTTTCAGGGCCTCCGGTCTGAGCTATTTGAGCAGGTGGGAAAGCAGATAGATGAGCATTGGTCTGAAGATGTGGTGAAGGTTGACAGGGCCAGCGCTGCTTATTACAGGGCAAGAAAGAGGATGATTTCCTTCTTTGTTGCTGCATTTGTAGCGCTCGTCCTGGCCGTCATCTCAATAAGGACGACCATTAGCAGGGGTATTATTAAACCAATATCGAAGATCAGCCATTCCAGTCGATTGATGGCAAAAGGGGCGCTGAATAACGATATACGGATATCCTCCAACGATGAGCTTGGTGAACTCGCCGGCAATTTCAACTCCATGGCTGCGTCACTAAGGGAGAAGATAGGCGGTCTCGAGTCATCCTACCAGAGGGGACAGCGGGTTGTCAGGGAACTGGCTATTCTGAATGAGTTTATCGGATACGTATCTTCAGAGACGGAGTTCGAGACAGTACTCCACAGGTTTGTCGGGATAACCTCCGATCTTATGAAGGCCGACCTGTGTTCAATCCTCGTCTTTCCGGAAGATGGCTCCAGTCTCTTTATCTGTAATGAAGATATCATTACCGAGGAGTCGATTGAACGGCTCCTCCTTAAAAGGAACGAAGGCCCTGGATCCGTTCTTGAAAAACAGAAGGCTATCATTTATAATGCTCAAGAAGACGGGGCTTTATCCGTGGACGGTATCAGGAACGCCCTTGTTTTGCCTTTGATCTCAACCATCGGTCTTAGTGCTGTGCTGACGGTAATGAATAAGAACGGCGGGTTTGATTACGATGATGAAGACAGCCTCTTTGGGTTTGCCTTTCAGGCATTTCAAACGATTGCCTTCCAGAATGAACTTGCGAGGCTGGCTGTCACTGACGGGTTAACAGGCCTATACAACCACAGGATATTTCAGGAGAGACTCGCAGCGGAGATCAGGCGCGCAGGGAGATACAAACGGAAACTCTTCCTGGTGATGCTTGACATAGACTACTTCAAGCGTTTTAATGACACGTACGGCCACCAGGCAGGAGATGAGGTTTTAAGGAGGATAGCCTCCACGATCAAGGATAACATAAGAGCGGTGGACTTCGCAGCCCGGTATGGCGGTGAGGAGTTTGTGATTATCCTGCCCGAGACGGACTGTGACAGAGCCTACAAAGTGGCAGAGCGAATAAGACAGGCCTTAGAAAACAGTCCTTTCCAGATCACTGATTCATCGAGGGTAAATATCACAATAAGCATGGGCATTTCATGTTTCCCTCATGATACAACGGATAAGGAGGATCTCATTAAAAAGGCTGATACAGCCCTGTATTTTGCTAAACAGAACGGGAGGAACAGGGCAGTTCTCTATAGAGAGATGCCCGTTGCCGAGGGATGAACGGCTTTTCGAAAAAGGGCATAATACGCGTAACCCGGGACAGCAGGATTGAACTGGAAGACCCTGTTGCGATAGAAAAACGCCTCAGGATACTCGTGAACGGGAGGGATGTCCTTAAACTTTACTGCAGTCCTGTCATGATCCGGGAACTCGTGGTTGGTTTCCTGATGACGGAGGGGATTATAAAGGGAAACTGGTGTGCAGAACGAATGAGTATTGAATATGGAGATGAGATCCTCGTCGACGTTCCGGCCGAGGGAGAGGTTTCCCTTGAGGGAAGCACGGTGACATCAGGATGTGCGGGGGGAATCACGTTCGACAGGGAAATAATTGACGATTCACCCATAGCCGAGGGTATACGGATAAGCAGTGAGATGCTTAAAAAACTGTTTGGGCGTTTTCAAAAGGCATCGGGACTCTATAATATCACCGGCTGTGTTCATTGCGCTGCAATTTCCGACGGCAAAAGCATAATGGTCCTTGCAGAGGATATAGGAAGGCACAACGCCGTTGACAAGGCGGTAGGCTACTGTATCCTCGAAGGTATATCCCTTGAGGATAAGATTATACTTGTCAGCGGCAGGCTTTCTTCCGAGATGGCCTCAAAGTGTTCCAGGTGGGGTATCCCCATTGTATTGAGCAGGACAGCCCCCACGGTTCTTGCTACAGAAATAGCTGAAAAAAGAGGGATCACCATGGTAGGGTTTGTGCGGGGAGGACGTTTTAATATTTATAGTCATCCATACAGGATTGAGGACGCTAAGGCATAATCGGATGGCACATCTGTAACCTCTCTTCTATTCCCCGTTGTCGTTTGCCTTGCTGATTCCGTACTTCTGGAGTCTGTGTCTTAAGGATCTGAAGGTCAGGCCAAGCAACCCGGCCGCCTCGGTCTTGTTCCCCAATGTGACCTGAAGTGCCCGGGTCAGATACTTCTTCTCAATTTTCTCGAGTATATCCTCGAGGTTTATGCCTTCCCGGGTGAGTTCAGGGCCGGTACTTTCAGTTTTGTCGAATTCCCTTACTTCCGGAGGCAGGTTTTCAGGAAGTATCAGTTCGCGTTCAGAGAGCAGGACGATCCTTTCAATAATATTCTCAAGCTCTCTGACATTGCCCTTCCAGTGATAACTCGTGAGCATCTCCATGGCCTCAGGTGAGAGTTGCTTTCTCTCGGCCCCGCATTTCCTTAAAAAGTGCGAAACCAGCAGGGGGATATCCTCCTTGCGTTCCCTGAGCGGCGGGATATGCACAGGTATCACATTAAGACGGTAAAAGAGATCTTCCCTGAAGGCCCCGCTGTCTATGGCCGCACTGATGTCCTTGTTGGTTGCAGCAATTATCCGGACATCCACCGTAATATCATGGAGACCTCCCAGCCTCCTGAAGGTGTTGGCTTCAAGGACCCTTAACAGCTTTGCCTGAAGGCTGAAAGGCATCTCTCCGATCTCATCAAGAAAGAGGCTGCCCCCATTTGCTATCTCGAAGAGCCCCTCTTTGTTTTGGGTGGCACCGGTAAAGGCGCCTTTCATATAACCGAAGAGTTCACTCTCGAGCAGCCCCTCGGGAAAGGTTGCGCAGTTTATTGCTACAAAGTCCTGCTCTGAACGTCCACTTAAGTTGTGAATCGCCTTGGCAAAGAGTTCCTTGCCGGAGCCGCTTTCTCCTGTTATCAGCACACCTGAGTTGCTCTGGGCTATCTTGGGGATGGTATGTAGCAGTTCCTGCATCTTCGGGGACTTGCCTATAATATTTTCCAGCCTGTAAGTGGTCCTGATCTCTTCTTTCAGTATATCGAGTTCCTTCCTCAGCCTCTTCTTCTCAAGTGCCTTGTTTACCACAATCCTTATCTCGTCTATCTTGAAAGGCTTATGGATATAATCGTAAGCGCCGCTCTTCATGGCTTCTATCGCATCCTCTGTGGTTCCAAAAGCGGTAATCATGATAACGAGGGTGTCCGGAGAGATCTCCCTTGTGGTTTTGAGTACTGTAAATCCGTCGGTCCCCGGCATTTTTATATCCGTTATGACCAGGTCAAAGATATCGCGTTTAAGGCAACCAATCCCCTCATTACCGTTGAGGGCAGATGTAACATCATATCCCTCGGACTCGAGAAGAATCCTGAGGATTTCGTTCATACTTTTTTCGTCTTCGACAATCAGGATTTTTTCTCTTTTTTTCTGTTTCATGTGATATCCCGCCGTGAGTATAATAACAGAATCCAACTAATCTAAGTAGAGTCTGTGTATAAATTGCCATTTTCTATTTTTGTCATGCCCGAAGTCTGTAATCGGGTATCCAGAACTTATTGAAAAGACTGGATTCCGGCTTAAGGACTGCCGGAATGACAGATAGAGAGACTGACTTTATACACGGACACTAAGTAGTATTAGAAGATACGTCCTTTGTTGCTTTGGGGATTGTAACAATAAACTCCGTGCCCTTTCCTTTTTCTGAAATGAAATCTATAGCGCCGTTGTGCTCTTCTACTATCCGGTAGGCTATGGAAAGGCCCAGCCCGGTCCCGTCACTCCTTGTGCTGAAGAAGGGGAAAAATATCTTTTCCCGCAATTCTTCAGGTATTCCGATTCCGTTATCCTTTACTTTTATAAAGATGTTTTTCCCGTCGGATGATAACGATAACCTTACCCTTCCGGCTCCGTCTATCGAGTTGACGGCGTTAACCGTGAGGTCCCAGAGGAGTTGTCTCAGCTTCTGCTCATCGGCAACGACAGTGACATCCCCTTCAATATCCTTGGATATCTTTACGTCATCCCTTATATTGTCAGCCATTTCCGCCACTTCCGTAACAAGGGTGGAGGCATTGACTTCCCTGAACGTTGGAGCTTTTGGATTACTGTAAAGCAAAAAGTCTGTAACAATGGCATTCAGCCTGTCCATCTCCGTAACAGCTATACACATCAGTTTTTTTCTCGTCTCCTCGGGCAATTCACCTTCCTGCAGCATCTCAAAGGACCCCTTGATCGAGGCCAGGGGATTCCTTAACTCGTGTGCAATGCTTGCAGAGAGTTCACCGATAGCGGCCAGTTTCTCTTTGCGTTTAATCTCCTCCTCCATCCTGGTTATATTCGTTAAGTCCTGAAACGTTCCAATGAAACCAAGTTCGACATCATGGGCATCTCTGTTAATGGATATGTTCATGCCGATATAACATACCTCGCCATCCCTGTTTATCCGGCCTTCCACTCTTCCCGTCCTTAGAGGCAGATGAAGAAAGGGGAAGACCTCGTCAATTTGCATGGATGTAATCTCCCGGTGGGACAAACCCGTTATTTTCTCGGCAGCCTTGTTGAAGAGTATTACATGTCCGTCTGTATCGGTAGTGAAGAGTCCACTCGGTATGTTCTCGATGATCTCGGAATGGAAGCGGGAGAGTTCCCTGAGGTCCGTATCGCGTTCAAGCAGGGTTTCCGAGGTCTTTTCAAGCCGTGTTACAAGGTATGACATGAGGTAGGCCGTCAGAAAGAGGCCGGTTATGTTTATGAAGATATTGTAAAGGAAGTCCCTTTCAGTGAGGGCTGTATTGTATCCTATCGGGATAATCTGGTAGTACTGGAGGTCTATCATCAGACCGTATAGTATCCCGTTAAACGTAGCCATTACATAACCGCCCCTCTTGCCGATAACTATAGAGGCCGCAGTCGTGATCAGGATAAGGAGGAATGAAAACCAGCTCTCAATCCCCCCGGAGAGCATTATTAAGCCAATGATGCAAATTGAATCTATGATTAATTGCCCATAGGCCAGCACCTTGAGCATATCCCCGGATGGCGTCCCTTTTTTAACGGCAAAGAAGTATATCGTGGGAGTGAAATAGAGAACAAAGATCACAATATAAAGGATATTGTTGGGATAGAACTGCTTGATGTTCAGAAAGAAGAAAGAACCAAAGAGTAGGGTTATGAAAGCGATGCGGATGAAGAGAAATGTGTTGATCCTTTTTTTTAATTCATATAGATTCATCGAATCCTGGGAAAGGGGCAAAAAATGATTTACCGGTATTTATCCTTAATACAGGAAGCCCCGGGGATTTCTTCATTTATTTGATTAAAGTGCCCAGTTTGAAAATCGGGAGGTATATGGCGATAACAATGAACCCTACGGAGCCGCCAAGAAACACCATCAAGAGAGGTTCAATCATTGCGGTCAGGTTGGAAACCGCGGCATCAACTTCGTCATCGTAAAAATCGGCAATCTTACTGAGCATGGCATCAAGTGCACCGGTTGATTCACCGACAGCGATCATATGGTTCACCATCGGAGGGAAGATCCTGTTTTTCATTAAGGGCTCTGCTATGGTCTTTCCCTCTGAGACCGCGGTGCGGACTTCATAAATGGCCCGTTCAATAACCTTATTACCGGAGGTCTTGGCCGTAATATCAAGGCCGTCAAGGATAGGCACACCGCTGCTTACCAGAGTGCCGAGAGTTCTTGTGAACTTGGCGATAGACGCTTTCCTCAAGATGTTGCCGAAAATCGGCGTACTCAGGATAAATTTGTCGGTGACATACTTCCCTTTGTCCGTCTTTCTTAGCTGTGTTATGAAGATAACCGCTGCGATGGAGACAGCTAAAATAATCAGACCCCCTATCCCGCTGATAAAATTACTCATGCTAATCACAATTCTTGTAGGGATGGGAAGAACGCCGCCTAACTGTGCAAACATCTTGGAAAATGTCGGAACGACAAATATCATGATCACTGCTATAACGCCGATGGCAATGGTTGTAACAACTGCAGGATAGATCATCGCTCCCTTTATCTTTTTCTTCAGTTTCATGGCCTTTTCAATATAAGAGGCAAGTCTGTTAAGAATCGTGTCGAGTATACCACCTGCCTCACCGGCGGCAATCATATTTACATAGAGTTCGGTGAATGCCTTGGGGTGCTTTCTCAAGGCGTCGGCATAGGTTGAGCCTCCCTCAACGTCGGCCTTGACCTGCTCAAGTGTTTTGGCAAGGGTCTTGTTTTCCACCTGGGTGGAGAGGATATCAAGGGCCTGCACAAGGGGCAGGCCTGCATCAATCATGGTGGCAAACTGTCTTGTGAATACAACGAGATCCTTGTCACGAATCTTTTTGCGGAAGATAGTCAGCCCCCTTGCCTTCTTCTCCGTTATAGCGGTGGGTACAATATTTTTTCTCCTTAATTGAGAGATAACCTCATCCTTGGAGGCCGCCGTTATCTCTCCTGACTCAATCAACCCCTTAGTGTTCTTGCCCGACCATTGAAATACTGTCGCCACTATCCCCTCCTCTGAGGCAAGGCCCCACTCGAGATGTAGTTATTAACCCTTCTGTTCAGCATCACACCGGTTACCCCCTTCTGCCCTTGAATCTTGTCTCCTGCTTCTTCTGTCCCGATGATATCTGTCCACCTTTCTGTAGCATGGCTATTAATTCATCAGGGATGGGTGACCGGCCAAGGGCGTCCTCATAGGATATCAACCCCTTGCTGTAGACTTCATGAAGTGACTGGTTCATTGTCTGCATTCCAAACCGGGACTGCCCGGTCTGCATCATTGAGTATATCTGGTGGACCTTGTCTTCCCTGATCAGGTTCCTGATTGCAGGGTTGGGGACGAGGATCTCAACAGCAAGCACACGGCCCTTGCCGTCCTTCCTCGGGATTAGCTGCTGGGCTACGATGCCTTCGAGCACAAAGGAGAGCTGAACCCTGACCTGGTCCTGCTGATGGGGAGGAAATACATCGATCACACGGTTTATGGTCTGAACTGCCGAATTGGTATGCAGTGTTGCAAGTGTCAGGTGTCCTGTCTCGGAAACCCTGAGAGCGGCTTCTATTGTTTCAAGGTCCCTCATCTCCCCGATCAGCACGACATCCGGGTCCTGCCTCAGGATGTAACGAAGGGCATCACGGAAGGAAGCAGTGTCAGCCGTAACCTCGCGTTGATTCACAAGACATTTTTTATGCGAATGGAGGTACTCTATAGGGTCCTCAATAGTTATGATATGTTCATACCGTTCGGAATTAATCCTGTCTATCATTGCTGCAAGTGTCGTGGTTTTTCCTGAACCGGTAGGGCCTGTGACGAGTATTAAACCTCTGGGCTTCTTCGCGAGTCCGTTGATAATCTCGGGCAGACCCAGTTCCTGAAAGGTCCTGATGCTGAAAGGGATGGTCCTGAATGCCCCTGCCACCGCCCCTCTTTGCATGAATATATTTGCCCTGAACCTGCTGAGTCCCTTTACGCCAAAGGAGAGGTCAAGCTCATTGTTTTCCTCAAACCTGTGTTTCTGTGCGTCTGTCAGTATGCTGTAGCAGAGGGTTCGTGTTTCAGGAGGGATAAGCGGGTCATGGTCGATCGGCAGGAGTTTCCCATCGATCCGGAGCCTCGGAGGACTGCCTGTGGTAATATGAAGATCCGATGAGTTCTTTTCGATCATCATCTTCAGGAAGTCATAAAGTGTCGCCATATAAACCCCTTATACCATTATTTGTTGATCGGTCAATTCAACCGACTCAAGGTTCCTGTATCCCGGTCAAACGGATAAAGCAATCAGTAAACAAACATCGGTTCAGTCACCGAATGTTACTCTCATTATCTCTTCAATACTGGTTATTCCCTGTTTTGCTTTATTGAGACCACTACGCCTGAGGGTCTTCATTCCAAGTCTGCTTGCAAGGGTCTTGATCTCCTGAGCAGAGGCCCCTTCAAGGATAAGCTCCTTAAGCTCATCCTTTATCGACATAACTTCATAGAGGGCAACCCTGCCCTTGTACCCGGAGTTGTTACAAACCGGGCACCCCTCTCCCTTATAACATTTTATATCATTGAACTCTTCCTCGGAATAGCCGAGTTTCAGGAGTGCCTGCTCTGTCTGGTGGTCCTCCACCTTGCAGTTATCACATACCTTGCGGGCAAGCCTCTGTGCAAGGATAAGTATTACGGATGAGGATACAAGAAAGGGTTCTATCCCCATATTCAACAGCCTTGTGATGGTGCTTGGAGCGTCGTTTGTGTGCAGAGTGCTCAGGACGAGGTGTCCCGTGAGGGCGGCCTTAACAGCTATTTCGGCAGTCTCAAAGTCACGGATTTCACCAACCATTATGATATCAGGGTCCTGCCTCAGGAAGGACCTCAAGGCTGAAGCAAATGTGAGACCTATTTCCTCCCGGACCTGTACCTGGTTAATTCCATGGAAGTTGTATTCAACAGGATCTTCAGCAGTCATGATGTTAATGCCGGGTTTGTTGAGGTGGTTCAATGCAGAATAAAGGGTTGTGGTCTTACCGCTACCGGTGGGTCCTGTAACAAGCACCATCCCGTAAGGTTTCTCAATTGCCTCCAGGAAGTCATGCAGTTGATCCTTTTCAAACCCAAGTTTGGTCATATCAACCTGGAGGTTTGCTTTATCGAGAATCCTCAAGACGGTCTTTTCACCGAAGAGGCAGGGCAGGGTTGATACGCGGAAATCGATTTCCCTCTTCTTCCCGAGCTTCAGTTTGATGCGGCCATCCTGGGGAAGCCGCCTCTCGGCAATATCCAGCTTGGACATAATCTTTACCCTTGAGGTGAGGGCGTTCTTAATCTTTACAGGCAGATTCATTACATTATAGAGGAGCCCGTCAATCCTGTAACGGACCCTGAGGGCATGCTCGTAGGGTTCAATATGTATGTCACTTGCCTGCTGCTTGATGGCATTGATAAATATACCGTTGACGAGTTTTACAATCGGGGCCTCGACCTCTCCTATAACCTCGTCATCCTCCTGTTCGTCCACAGCCTCTATGTTGTCAAGGGCACTGCCGATAATCTGGTCAAACTCGTCGACATTGACGGTAGGTGCTTCATCCATGCTGTAATCCCCGGCATCCGCATCCTCTTCCGTCTCCGTTAATGTGAAGTCCTGGGCCTGGATCAGGCTGGGGGTTGAAGAGGTGCTTTTGGACTTTACAAGGCCCCCTTTTTCTGCATAGTACCTTGAGATTGCTTCAAGGATCGATGACTCGTTGGCAACTACGGCCTCTACGTTATAACCTGTCATGAATTTTATGTCATCTATGGCAAAGATGTTCGATGGGTCCGCCATTGCAACGGTAAGGGTTGCACCAACCCGCGCAACGGGAATAATAAGATATTTGTTGGCCATTTCAGCGGGTATCAATTTGAGGATGGATGGATCGATGTCATAATCGGCAAGGTTTATTGATGGCACCCCATACTGTTTACTAAGAAAGGATACAAGCTTTTCTTCGGTGATGTAACCAAGCTTGACCAATTTAGTGCCAAGCCTGCCCCCCTCTTTTCTCTGGAGACTGAGGGCTTCCTGAAGCTGGGACTCAGAAACCAGGTTAGCTGCAATGAGAATCTGACCTAATTTTGCCATTACAGAGTATAATTTAACATATTTTTTAATAAAATGGAAGAGGCGCACCTTAAATTTTTTTCATCTCCATGATTAAATCAAACTATTAAACCAACCGGATACCCCGCTATAAGCGGGAGAAGCCTGACCGGAAATTGCATGACTTGCTTTCGTTGCTCCCCTTCTCAGTACGGGTTGCAGACATTTCCGGGCACTCCCTGCGGGGTCCACTTGTCTCTTGGCTTCTACTGGTCTGTCTCCCATGACTCCCTTCCCGAAGACCCTGATGAGCATAAGAAGCCCCTGTCCTTAACTCTCTTCGCTATCCTCGGGTCATCTGCTTAACTTCATCAAAGAACTTCGCCAAGTCCATCTCCACCCTCCTCATCGGTCCCGGTTTGTACTGTCCTTTTACAGGTGGTCCCCTGTCCCCCGGATCAGGTCCGGAACAGGCTGCGGCCGGTGCTTTGTCTCCGGTTCCCTTCAGGCCATCCCTCACCGAAGACGCCATGTCCGTTAAGCTGACGGTTCCCCTTGCCGGGCTCACAATATGGGAAAAACCAACCGGCCGGTTAAGGATTTATGGTAAAGAGATTAAAATTAATTGATTGAGGTATTGACAAATAATTTTTTTTAATGTATCCTATTTGTAGTTGCTTAGTCTTTTTATACTCTCAAACACATCTATTGTCGGCTGAATAGGGAGCATACCAGTCCTTAAAATCCAATCGCAATATTTGCTGAATAAGATCAAGTTCTTTGGATTCCTGACGGGTTCTTAATAATTCTTTCTCAAGCTTCGTAAAATCGTCGGTGAACAGGCCGAGTTCATCGCCTATTGCCGGAGTTCTAAATTATCGCCTCTGAAATAAAGTCAGGGCAGGCTCTGAATTCGTTTCAGTGTCTCGCATTAACCTGTTGGATTCTGAATCAATACCCCGAAAGCTTTCGGGGCGCAGAATCCGGGATGACGGTATGCCGGCATTTTTGCTTAGCCATTGCGTATTTTGAACAGACTGTGTTTGCGGTAATCTCAATGAGCAAATTCGAGAATGAACCGACATCCTTAGTGAAGTCCCCCGACCAAGGAATCATTGATTTATTTATATAGCTGGCATTCATCCCCGATCAAAGATCGGGGCATTCAGCCGGCATCCTCGTAATCCAAAGGCAAATGACATAGACAGGAACACTCTATCATCCTAATTAGAGTCTGTGTATAAACTCAACAATAGAGCCGTCGGGAATCCAGTCTTTTCAATAAGTTCTGGATACCCGACTACAGACTTCGGGTATGACAAAAATATAAAACAACAGTTTATACACAGACTCTAATTATAAACTTAAGAAGCAGAAGGAATGTATTTATTGAACTGATCACGCCGAGTTAGCCTGTGAGTGGTCACTTGGATCCTTGCGTGATAATCGAAGTTTTTGGAATCTGCCTGTTTCAGGCCTCTCTTTTTATATATAAAAAACCGGAGACCTTTAATTGATGGCGTCGTAAAAATCGATCTCCTGCGTTGTAGCGGGTACACCCAAGGCTCAACATACCATATGTATGCCTCCGCTTGGGCGATACCACTACTCCTTGTATATCGAAATCTTTACTTAGCCATCCTAAAGCGGTGCTATGGACTTTTTTACGAAGAGGCCATATTTAATAGTGTCTGTGTATGAATTACGGTTATATGTCATTCCCGCAATACCGAACGCATTCGGGAGTCGGGAATCCTTCTTAAAGAACGATTCCCCGAACGCTTTCGGGGAATGATTGAAAAACGACAACTGTTCGACTTTATACACGGACTTTACTTGCAATCATCTTACAATTAACGTTCTCAACGTACATGCAAGACAAAGCAAATCAAAATAAAAAGCTAATAAGGAGACGCAGTATGGGTAACATCTCAATTTCAGACCTCAAGGAAAAGACAGTGGAAGAGCTTTCTGAGGTGGCAAGGACACTCAACATTGAAAGTGCCTCGGAGATGCGCAAGCAGGACCTGATCTATGCCATATTACATGCTCAGGCAGAAAAAACAGGGAGTCTCTTTGGTGAAGGTGTTCTGGAGATACTTCCAGACGGGTTCGGATTCCTCCGCTCACTGGATTGCAGCTATCTCCCCGGCCCCGATGATATATACGTTTCACCCTCCCAGATAAGGAGGTTCAATCTCCGCACAGGAGATCTTGTTTCAGGCCAAGTGCGCCCCCCGAAGGATAGCGAGAGGTATTTTGCCCTCCTGAAGGTCGAAGCAATCAACCACGAACCCCCTGATGACAACATTGCACGCCCGCTCTTTGATAATCTGGTCCCTTACTATCCTACTGAAAAGATAAAGCTGGAGTACAGCAAAAACGATTATTCCATGCGGGTGATGGACCTGATAACCCCTGTGGGAAAGGGCCAGAGAGGTATGGTTGTTGCTGCCCCACGGACCGGTAAGACAATGCTTCTTCAGTCGATGGCAAAGGCAATGAGGAAAAACCACCCGGAAATACATCTGATAATCCTTCTGATAGATGAACGTCCCGAGGAGGTGACGGACTGGAAAAGGCAGGTTGATACCGCCGAAATAATAAGCTCCACATTCGATGAACCACCTCACAGACATACCCAGGTTTCAGAGATGGTTGTAGCGAGGGCCAAGAGGCTGGTGGAAACCAAGAAGGATGTTGTTATCCTTCTTGACAGTATAACCAGACTTGCACGTGCTTACAATGCGATTATCCCTACAAGCGGTAAGGTCCTTTCCGGAGGTCTTGATTCCAATGCCTTACAGAAACCCAAAAGATTCTTTGGTGCGGCCAGGAACATCGAGGACGGAGGGAGTCTGACGATCATTGCCACCGCCCTTGTAGACACCGGAAGCCGTATGGATGATGTAATCTTTGAGGAGTTTAAAGGAACAGGGAACATGGAATTGCATCTCGACAGGAAGCTCGTCGAAAAGAGGATTTTCCCGACCATTAACATCAATGCCTCGGGAACACGGAAGGAAGAACTCCTCGTATCAAAGGATGTGCTTAACAAGATGTGGATACTCAGGAAGGTCCTGAATCCCCTTGATGCCCTTGAGAGCATGGAGTTCCTCCTTGGCAAGCTTAGGAGCACGAAATCAAACAAAGATTTCCTTGAGATGATGAATAAATAGTAAGATGAATAAAAAAAGGAGAAATCCAAAGAGGTATCTTATCTTAGGGGCTATAGTTGGTGCATTGTTCGGGCTCTCGGTATCAATCTCAATGGATTTTCTTTATTCTGATGTCCTCCAGGGAACCTGGAGGGAGGCCATAGCAAGTGACCTCAACAATCTTCTTTCTCTTTCCGTCCAGCCTGGAAGCATAATAGTTATAGCCGTCTATATCGTTATACTGCTGGTGCTTGCCCTTTTTGGTGCATGCATGGGGGTTCTGTTTGCCTTTATTCTCTACCGGTTCTTCACCTTTCTTGAAGCACATTAATGAATAAGCCTCTCATGGATGACAACCGGTGCTTTGTCTGTGGAAGGGCGAACCTTTTCGGGCTATGGATTGAGTTCAGCGTGTCCCATGGCCGTGCAACCGCCGGCTTTCTTGCCTGGAAGGTCTCTTAGGGTTACAGAGACGGTACTCATGGTGGTATAATATCAACTCTTATTGACGAGGCAGCCATCAAAGCGGCGGCCTCACTCGGTTTGAGGGCCGTTAAGAAGGAGGCTCATCAAGGGAGAGGGTATAGTGAAAAAGATGGATGGTACTATTGTCGCTGAAGGGGAGATAAAACTCATAGCGGTATGAACTTAAAGGGAAGCATATTAATCCTGCTGTTTCTTGTCTGTGTTATCGGGCTTATCGGGGGTTACAAGTATTATACATTCACAAAGGAAGACCCTTCCTACTGCTCCATATGTCATATGATGGAAGAGGGGTACCGTTCATGGAGGGTAAGCCCACACGGCCAGATTGTCTGTCAGAAATGTCACACCCTGGATGTCCTGGAGGCGAACAAGCTCCTTATCGCTTATGTAATGAGAGACAATGTCCCTTTGAAACAGAACCATGGCAGGAAAAATCCATGGGATGGTTGCATTGCCTGTCATACCCAGGAGGCGGCACAGGGATCGGTAACCCTCAGAAGTTCCTATGGCCATGCCCGCCACGTGTTCATGCAGAACTTGAGATGCAAGGAATGTCACAGCGGTAAAACGCATTCCTTCGAGGTTGACCAGAAGGTCTGCCAGAAGTGTCATAAAGACAAACTTGTACATGGGATGGGGATGGCGGGGCTTTACTGTCTTAACTGTCACAACTACGGGGAGGCCTCTCCCATGATGGTCACGGAGAAGAGATGTTTCAGCTGCCACACGGATGTTCCCAGGAAGGGTGTTATGTCAAGGATTAAATGCTACGAGTGCCACTATCCTCATGGAAAACTAAGAATGGAGAGCAATGACTGTCTCCGGTCCTGCCACGGGAATGAAACGCGGGTGGGGCAGCATGGGCTGCATTTGAAAAGGACTTCTCTTGTCTGTATGGACTGCCACAAACCTCATAAATGGAGGATCGGGAAGGCTGATGCAGTGGGCCTTTGCGATAGGTGTCATCCCCTCCGTGATCCTGCCTCTTTTATATATTGACACCTGCCTGAACCAGCTAAAATCACGTTATGCAATGTAGAGGAGCAATATGACAGGCCCGGAAGGGTTTTGAATTTTGTGATAAGAATCACCAGGGGGTAAATTGCGGAATCCCCCCGGAAACGGTCAGGATGTCTGTTGATAATGAATGAAGGGGTCGTTATGTAGCTGCTTATAATACATTTAGCGCCGGATCCGGGTAGGTGTTGCGGAATTCACCTTTTGTGAAATCCCGTGTTTCATGTGAATTTGCTGAGAAATCAATACTCATGCGCTTCTCCGCATGTTTGGATATTTCTTATGCGACTGCAGGGGTAAGCTAAGCAGAGGCTGCCTCAGCCGCCTCCTTTGCCAGTCGTCTATTCACATAGAACTGTTGAGCGATGCTCAGCAGGTTGCTTACAAGCCAGTAAAGGACGAGACCGGAGGGGAAACTGAGAAAGAGAAATGTGAAAATAATCGGCATGAACTGCATAAATTTCTGCTGCTGGGGGTTGCCACCCGTAGCGGGTGTCATTTTCTGCTGAACGAACATGGTAATCCCCATAACTATTGGAAGTATATAATAGGGGTCCTTTTCCGACAGATCATGAATCCAGAAGATAAAGGGGGCTCCCCTTAACTCTATTGCTATCAGCAGGACCTTGTAAAGGGCAAAAAAGACGGGAATCTGAATCAGCATGGGAAGGCATCCGCTCATGGGGTTAACTTTATATTTTTTGTATAACTCCATCATCTCTTTCTGCATCTTCTGGGGGTCTTTTTTATATTTCTGCCTTACTTCATTCATTTTCGGCTGAAGGGCCTGTAGTTTTTTCATGGATTTCTGGCCCTTGTTGACGATAGGGATGAAGGGTATCCTTACGACAATGGTGAGGAGTATTATTGCCCATCCATAATTTCCGATGATCTTATAGAAGAACTTCAGAATCCAGAATAACGGCCGGGCAAGGATGGAGAAGAAGCCAAAGTCTATTATATATTCAAGACCAACACCGTATCCTTTTAACCGGTTATGATCCTTGGGCCCGGCATAAAGGAGGAACCTGCTCTTACCTCCCGGTACGTTCAAACCGACCAGCACCTCTCCGGAACCGTCACGCCAAACCCTCCCCGTTGCCGGTGTCTCGATAGGGACCAGGGCAGAGAAAAAATACTTGTCTTCCTGGGCAACCCAGCGAAGCCCTTCGGTATAAGACTTCGGCTCTTTGAGCTTAGCAGGCTTTATCTCGATTCTATCGGCATCTTTAAGGATAACGGGACCGCTGTGGCTGCGATATCCCTTAGTGCCGGCAACGCCGAAACCGCTTCCGAGGGTAATCCAGTAATCCTTGAGACCCGATACATTATCTATAATGTCAACCCTGTAATCATCTGCATAAAACTTAAAGGTCCTGGTTATCGAGATGCTTCCCTTTCTGAATGTGAGCAACAGGGTGCCTTCTCTCCTGTTTTTACCAAGGGAGATGTTCTTTTTTCCCGATACTACATCAAAGTCAATTTCCTTGAAATCAATGTTGCGCCCGAATCCCATAGCAAGAGGTGGGATCCGCGGGTCCTTTTTTGTAAGTACGATATCAGAACCGTTATCGTCCTTATAGTCTTTGAGCTTCCATGCCTTGATCGTCCCTCCCCTTGATGAAATGACTGCACTGTAAAGTGGGGTATCAACCGTGATCAGCATCCCTTTATTGTGCTCGGGTCTTTCAGTAGATGATACATCAGGGATTGTCTCCCCGATAGTTTTCTCGGTTCTTGCGGTTTTCTCCACCGTCTTTTTTGCCGTTACTATCTTTTTGGGTGTTTGCGGTTTAGGAGCAAAAAAGAACTGATAACCCATTATTACTACAAGGGCAAGGACTATAGCCAGTAATGCCCTCGTCTGCGTACCGCTTTCTTCTTCCATTTTAGACCGTGCCCTTTCTTGTGGATAAAGTTATTCTCATGCCATCCTATTCAACAGGGTCATATCCACCAGGATTTAAGGGATGACATCTCAGTATCCTCCTGATTGACATAACTCCACCCTTAAGAAAGCCATATCTCTTCAGGGCTTCAATTGAGTACTCCGAGCAGGAAGGTGTAAACCTGCAAGTCCGGGGAAAGAGGGGTGAAATCAGTAGCCGGTATGCCTTTATAAGAAGGACTGCTATCCGGCTCATGAGAGTAGCTTGAGAGCATCTTTCAATTGATTGGAAATTTCCCGTGGTTTTGTTTCCATGCAATTTCTTCCGGGAACAACAACGATGTCATAGCCGGTAAGGTTACGCCCGTCATGATCAAGATCCTTGATGGCCTGACGGACTGCCTCTCTGAGGATCCTCTTGATGCGGTTTCTCACAACTGCATTCCCCGTTTTTCTGCTTACAGTTAGTCCAAGCCTGGGTGAACCGGAAGTATTCCCGAGCAGATATACGGTAAAGTGAGTACAGTGCCGACGCTTGCCTGAACGGAATACCCTCAGGAAATCCCTGCTTCTTCTTAAACTGTCAATTTCTTGCGACCTCTTGCCCTTCTTCTCTTGAGGACCCTTTTCCCGCCACGCGTTCTCTTTCTTACAACAAACCCGTGGGTCCTTTTTCTTTTGATCTTATGGGGATTGTATGTGGTATATGCTCCACCCATAGTGACTCCTTTTAAGTGATTGCTTAGTGATTGCCTTTAGAAAATCCAGACTAAAATTATAGTTTTTCTTTGCCGCTAATGTCAATATCCCGAAAAAAAATCCCAAATCCACCCTTTGATTTTTGGGTCAGACTTTTTGCGAAACCATCATATTTAGTGTCTGTCTATAAATTGCCGTTTTTTATTTTTGTCATGCCCGAAGTCTGTAGTCGGGTATCCAGAACTTATTGAAAAGACTGGATTCCGGCCTAAGGACTGCCGGAATGACGGATAGAGAGACTGACTTTATACACGGACTCTAAGTAAGCATTAAATACTGATGATAGTCTTTAGATGGCAACTCGCGGGTCACTATCTGATGATTCTTTGCAATACTGCAAACAGTTTTGCTGCGGTGCAATACAGCGTGCTCCTTTTTGTCTTTCTTTACAACGAGTTAAGGCCTGGCATTGAATATGCTTTTCTTTTGGTAAGAACAAAGAGAAGGAGGTAAGAGAGATGAAAAAGAACATGGCAAATAGGTTAAGTTTTATTTGTGCAGGAGCCGGGATTGCCCTCTTTGCAGTCT